>NZ_JACJQO010000032.1 GCF_014696715.1 Pseudanabaena sp. FACHB-2040 | reverse complement strand
GTATGTCCGTATTTGATGATTTGAGGAGATTGGCACTTAGGACAGTTCATCAATTTGGCTGCAATGCTTGATGCTCCTAGCATATCAACTCGCCATTACTATTCATTACTACCGGCGAAACAACACTTGGTTTTATTCAGTTTTTTTCGTTGAAAGCGTGTGGATTGACACGATTGCTCTGACTAATTCCTCTGGCTCTACAGGTTTCGCAATATGACGTTGAAACCCAGCCTCGATCGCCCGTTGTCGTTCTGTCTCGCTCACGTAAGCAGTCAGCGCGACGGCTGGAATTTGTCCTCCAGCTTCTGCATCGAGTAGACGCACTTGTCGCATCAACCAGTAGCCGTCTTCTTCTGGCATTCCGATGTCGCAAACCAGCATGTTGTAGCGACTAGGAGCTTGATTCAAAGCGGATAAAGCGTCTCTGGCAGATGACCTGCTCTCCACTTCAGCCCCATAATTTTCCAGCACAAACTTGAGTAGCTCACAGGTATCAACTTCATTATCAACCACTAAGATCTGCAAGCCTGCTAAGGAAGGAACTAGATCGCTCGAACCTTCTAATGTCGTCGGCTCTGCATCTCTCGACGGGGCAGACTCTTGGGGGAGATCGCGCAGGGGCAACCTGACGGTAAGCGTTGCTCCTTGCCCTTCGCCCGGACTGGCTGCTTGCACTGTGCCGCCATGCAGTTCAATGAGATAGCGCACGATCGAGAGTCCCAGCCCCAGCCCTGCCTTCACTTTCGTGGTGCTAGAATCGCCTTGACGGAAGCGATCAAAGATGTACGGCAACAAATCAGCTGAAATGCCCTGTCCGGTGTCGGTCACTTGGATTTGAGCCTGCCCTTGGACATCCTCCAACGTAATCTCAATGCGTCCATTCGATGGAGTGAACTTAATGGCGTTTAACAGCAAATTCCAGAAGACTTGCTGTAAGCGATTGGCATCACCGACGATGTTTTGAGAACTCAACTGAGCAATGATTTGAATGTTCTTGGCTTCGGCAGATAACTGAACAGTCTCGATCGCAGCTTGCACCACCAAGCACAGATCAAGCGGGCGATTGTGGAGATGGAGCTTGCCGCTGATAATGCGAGAGGTATCTAAAATATCTTCGATTAACTGGGTTTGCGCTCTTGCACTCCGTTCAATGACTTCTAAAGCACGACTGACAGTAGCCTCATTCAGAGTAGTATGGGCGCGGAGCTGATGTGCCCAGCCCAGAATCGTGTTGAGGGGAGTCCGGAGTTCATGCGAGAGGTTTGAGAGGAATTCATCTTTGGCTCGGTTCGCGGTTTCCGCCGACTGACGGGCTGCCTGCTCTTGTGCCAGTAGTTGCGATCGCTCTGCTTCAAACTGCTGGCGCTCGGTAATGTCTTCGATCGCTAGCAAAATCATGGCAGTATGATTGCTTTGTTGCAGTTTGCAAGCATTGAACAGCATTGTTTTTTGCCCAATTTGCTCAAAATAACGCTCCACCTCAAGATCCTGAATCTGATGATTATTAACGAGAATCTCTTCTAGAGCTGATCGCAGTTGGGGAATGTTCCACTGACCATTGCCTAGCTCAAACAAGGAAAATTGCACGGTTTCTGATACCGAAACTTGAAACATTTCGCAGAACGATCGGTTAACCGTATTCACTTCTAAATCGGCATTCAGCACCACAAGCGGGGTTTGCACCGTCTCAACGATCGCTTCTGCATAGTTACGTGCCACCTCCAAGCTGGCAGCATGACGTTTGAGCGCGTCGATATCGAGGAAAACCATTGTCACCCCGTCAATTTGGTTTTCGGTCGTGCGATAAGGACGAATCCGCAGGGCATACCAATTGCCTCCCTGCGTTTGAAGTTCTTGTTCTTTGGTGTTGAGCGTCTCTAGCACCTCCAAAGCCATCGATTCTAAGTTAGAAACATCAAAATCGGTGCGGAGGTCGTTAAATGGTCGTCCGACATCGCTGGAGATGAAATTAAATAGTCGTTGCGCGGCGGGTGTAAAGCGGCGAATTCTTAAATCATTGGTCAGCATCAAGATCGGCACACTGATGCTGTCAACGAAATTGTTGAGGTCGCTGTTGTCTCGGTTTTGTTGTAGGTTGCGGCTCCGCAGTTCGTCGTTGGTGGTGGCGAGTTCCTCATTGGTTGCTAAAATCTCTTCTTTCGCTGTTTGGAGTTCTTCATTGGTGCTTTGCAACTCCTCATTGCTCGACAGGATTTCTTCGTTTGCCACTCGCAGGCTTTGGTTGAGGTAACTATGTTCTTGAATCACCGCTTGTAAATGCGCTTGAGCCGACAACTCTCGTTGAGTCGCGGCGGCTAGTGCCTGACGAAGCTGCACAATCTCGCGCTCTAGGGTTTCTGAATCTTGGCGTTCAGTCGAAGTAGAAGTAGGCTGACTCGTTGGAGACAAAATCGCTTCAAAGATCACCAGGAAATAGAGCGTATTCGCAGCCGCAGGCTGGAATGGTATCACTTCTAGATTGAGCTGAGTCGGTGACCTCTGGTCGGTCGGTGACCCTCGCTGACCCGTTTCAATCCCAATGTGTTCTTGTCGAACCGCAACGTTTTGAGTTTGGGCTTGATAAAGGGCGGTGCGAAGTGGAATCGTTAATCCTTCTCGTGCCATCAGCAGCACGTCTAACTCAGTAGTTCCGGGAGATAGCCTCAAGTAGGGATCGAGGTCTCCCCGCAGATGGAGAATGTGCATCTGATCGTTGGTGACGACAGACACCGGCGCGTAGCGATTGGAGATCAGTCCGTCAATTTCTCGCGCTAAGTCAAAATTATTAGCGATCGTTTCAACCACTTGTGGCTGCCTTTCGCCACCGACAACCGGGTAAGAACTGGTCGTAAACGAAAACAGGGGACGAGTCGAAGTCAGCTTGCGAGTGTAAATTTTGGCGGTTTCATGGACTGAGGTAAACAGGTCTGAAGCGGTCTTGACGCTTTCGGAAGTACCCAGCACTAGAAAGCCTGTTAAGTTGAGGCTGTAGTGAAACAGCGACATGATGCGTTCTTGCAACGGATCTGATAAATAAATCAGCACATTGCGACAGCTAATCAGGTCAAGATTCGAGAACGGTGGGTCGCCTCCTAAGTTGTGTCGAGCAAACACACACAGTTCCCGAACGGCGCTACTAATCTGATACCCCCCGGTTGCCAGAGGGATAAAGAAGCGATTACGGCGCTCCGCTGAAACGGCTTCCATTTGACTGTCTAGGTAAAAGCCTGACCTAGCTCGGTTGATGGCGGTTTCGCTGATGTCGGTGGCAAAAATCTGGATCGGCGGCATGGTGGCGCGATCGCTGAAAAACTCCAATAAGCAAATGGCGATTGAGTAAACTTCTTCACCCGTCGAACATCCTGCCACCCAAATCCGGATGGGAGTGTCTGCCGTTTTGTTCTGGCTAATCGTCGGAAAAACCTGCGTCTTTAACTGCTCAAAGGTTTCTGGATCACGAAAGAAACTAGTGACGTGAATCAGAATTTCTTCATAGAGCGCTTGAACTTCAGCTGGGTGTTCTTGCAGATACTGAGCATACTCCTCTAAACTTTCGAGCTTATACAGCAGCATTCGACGCTGCATTCGGCGCTCGATAGTCTTGGGTTTGTAAAGCGTGAAGTCAACACCAATCGTGGTTCGCAGCAGCGCAAAAATGGTCGTCAAGGCATCGTCCGCTTCAGGCAATTCCTTCACAGCCCGAAGGGGTTCTGAGTCAGACAAAAGTGGACTGCGACTGATGGTCACCAACTCTGCGGCAATGGCTTGCGGCGGCAGCACAAAATCAACGTATCCCGTGGCAACGGCAGTATTGGGCATACTGTCAAATTTTGCGCTCGCTTCACACTGAGCGAATGTCACACCGCCCGCCACTTTAACTGCTTTTAACCCCCGCGAGCCGTCTCCATCCATGCCCGATAGAACAACCGCAATCGCCTTGTTCCCTCGATCCACTGCTAAAGACTCGAAAAATGCATCTCCCGGCATGTATTTGCCTAGGACTTTCTGACGCGGAGCGAGATGGAAGATTCCATTCTCTAGGGTCATCTGATTATTGGGCGGAATCACATAGATCTCGTTTGGCTCGACCGGCACCTGGTCTTGCACCTGTTGCACAGGTATTTCGGTCACTCTACCTAAGATCTCAGACAACAGACTTTCGTGGTCGGGAGATAGATGTTGAATCAGCACAAATGCCATGCCCGTATCCGCCGGCAAATGAGAGAGCAGGTCTGTGAATGCCTCTAACCCGCCTGCCGAAGCAGCGATTCCCACGATTGGAAAAGGAGCATCCGTTCTAGCGAGACGCTCTATGTCCATAGGTTCAGAAGTGTTGGCTTTAAGTGAATTTTCGGAGGGTGAGTCATAAATAAGACATACACTACTGAGTCCGAGGATGAAGGCTTTGAGGACTAGGAATTTTTCCGAAAATATTGCTCCAGCAACCGGTGAGCTATTTTGCGCTCTGCTTCGCTGCCAAACTGACTCATTTCAACTGCCAAAGCGTTCAGTTGCCGTAAGGCTAAGGGCATTGGCCTAGCTCGATCGTTCTCCCAACGGTTCACGGTCACTAAAGTTACACCTAACCTGGCGGCAAATTGTTCTTGAGTCAGCCCACAGAGCGCCCTCAATTCACGAACAAGAACATCCAGATCAGCGGCAGAGGGTTTAGCTTTACGCATTGTCGAAGAATGATTCACTTTCAGACATTAACAAATGATGCGTCATCTGTTAATTAGCTAACACGTCAAGAAAATGAGTACATCTATCTTTAGATATTCCTTATTTGTAAAAGGATAGTGCTCAAGATGGAGTGATGGAGAATCTTTGCTATTCTCCTACTGTGCCTGCTTGCCCCATTTGTGCATCTACCAAAACGGTTAAGAACGGTCGCAACCACAACGGTAAACGACGATTCAAATGCCATGACTGCGAACGACAGTTCATCGAACAACCTGGCAAAAAAATCATCGACCAAGCCACACGGGAACTGATTGACCGATTGCTGTCAAAGCGTATCTCTTTAGCTGGTATTGCTCGTGCTATACAGGTTTCTGAGCAATGGCTACCTAAGCAGGTGTTTCACCCTGATAAATGGCCCCACTGACTCTGCTGATGGAGTTTGCTTTTGCAGGAGAGGCGATCGCAGCCTACTTCAAATTCCTCTGATTCCAGTTTCCTGGCTATCTACAGGTGGATCAACAGGGTGTAGGGGGTATGTTTTCTCAACATTGGCGTAAGACGGCGATGCTTAAAGAGTCAGAAGCATTTCCCTGAAAGGCTTGTGATCTTGCAACTGAGGCTCCCTCGAGATGGCTAAAGTCGAGCTTAGGCTTGGGCCGCTTGCAGGCTCAAAAATTGCCACAAAAGCTGGCTCTCTTGGCCGGGGAACTGCATTAAACCCCAGCGTACATCGTTGGGAGCTTGCACAAAGAGCCTTACCATGGCCGCCACCAGTTGAGGGGTAGAGAGTTCGTCGGCTAAAAAGCCCGACCATTGGTCTTGGGGGAGGCTAAAAAAGGCATCGAAGAAACGCTTGAGCAGTTGCTCGTCGAAGCGCATCAGCTTTTCTAAGCCGAAGCGGTAGAGGTAGTATTTCCGCAGTCGATCAGCTGGCCACAATCCCTGCCAACCGGCGCGGGCGATTTGCTGGGGCGAACTTTGCGGGTTGGCTAGGGCTAGGGCTAAAGCATCGGCCAAACTAGGAGCGCGGCGCAGTAAAGCGCCCATCATATAGCCCGAAGCCGGATTTACCATACTGGCAGCTCCGCCGAAAGCTACCACCGACTGCTGTAAGTCCGGTAGGGGTAGGGTCATGGGAAACAGGCAGCGCTCTACCTCGTGGACTTCCGTAACTTCGATACCATGAAACTTGAGACGCTGGTGCAGGCGGCGCTCCAACACATCTAGACCCATGGCTGGAGCCAGAGCTAAGGAAGTTTCTTCTACGAGGTAAACATCCTGGCCGAAGTCCATGGCGTAGAGAAAAGTGGGCGGGGTTTGGGCTTTTTCCAAGTCGGAGAGGTGATCGCTCCGAAAGTCCTGATGGACGAATTGCTCGGGCTGCACCGGCGGGGCCGAGAAACGTCCCACGATGCCGTAGGCGGATTGATAGGCCACTGGCCCTTGGTTCTGGCGCTTAGCGAAGACCGGATTGTGACCGCTGGTGTCCACCACCACCCGCGCCTTTAATTCCACACCAACATCAGTAGTGACGATCGAACCCAAGTCTTGATGAGTAATACTTTGGGCTTGGGCCATCTGCCAGATCACTCCACCCGCCGCGCAGCGATCAAGCAGGTAGCGCTGGAACTTAATTTTGTCGAACAGGCCGTAGGCGCGATTGTGCTTTACTTCCCCTTTAGCATAGTAAGAAACAGTGTTATCCCAGCGATGACCCAGGAGATCGCTCAAACCCAGAGCCGTCAGCTCGTCTTCCCAAATGCCGTAGGTGTTGGGCCAAGGTTTATCCACGGGCGTAGCGGTCAAACCGCCCACCTTGAGACCCCGTTCTGCGAGGCTAGCGGCGATGATGGTGCCCGCTGGCCCTGACCCAATGACTAAAACATCAAAAGCGCACATGAACTTCAAGGAGATTTTACAAATTCTAGCTGCTTAGCTCGACTTTAGCTGTCGAGTATCAAATTGCGTGGGCTATTCCCAGCTTTTGGTCAAAAATGGATGGGAGCGCGAACTTAAGCGACATAGATTCTAGGTTTAGGGCAACCTCAAGAACCTCGATCACCCAAAGTTGGGAAGAGCCGTTATCGCGGGACGCAACAAGTTTTCCGAGGATGTCATATCCCAAATAATTTTACCCTACTCATCAATTACTAATAGAAAGTTAATGAGCACTCACCTTGTACTCTACGAAAAAACGAATTTAATCCGGTTCATTAATTCTTCAAAGTAGTTAGTGAGCTTTCAGTTTGTTTCAGGCTTCTCTGGTACATGATTCAAAGACACAAGCTGGGATAAATAGGAGCCGTTGAAAGGCCCAAGCATTTAGGAATGGCATAGGTGTACCAAGTGGGCCTTTCTATGGCGGATTAGTCCGTGTTTCTTAGAAATACAACAACTTCTAGCGTCGGCTCACTTTCAAGAATCCTCCCACGGAAGCGATCGCTAGCAACCCAATCCAGCTTGAAGGTTCAGGGACCGATTCAGAATCATCGTCGTAGTTGAATCGGATAATTTCTCCCTGACCTACAGCAATTCCTCGGTTCGCTATAAAAATATCTCCACTATCTCCAAACGTGAATGAAGTGGGGGCAAACAACCCTTCTTTCAGAAGGGTTGTGCGTGTTCCATCTGGGTTGAGACGAATTAGTGCACCTGTGAGATCACCGGACAACAAACCATCAGTGGCATATTCCAAAACATGCAAATTTCCATTGGAATCAAAATCTAAATCAATGATGTTGGTAAAGCCCTCAGCAAAAACCTCAGGAACACCATCGGCAACGCGATAGACTCGTGCACCACCTACGGGAAACGGAAATCCGGTCAGCTCACCGACATAAACTGTATCATCAGAACCACTAGCCACTGCATTGGGTACAGATTGCATAGGAATGTCAGAACCCCCAAATGGATTAGTCACTAGGCGACTATCAAAGACTGCTGCTAGATCGACTTCCCCATTATCAAGATTAACCTTTAGCAGATCGTTAGCACCCGCATCAGCAATGTAAGCAGTGTTGTTTTGAATGACAAAACTGTAAGGGTTGGAATCTACCTCACCTCTATCGGGATGTTCAGATTGCCTAAATACTGAAACGTCAGCGATTGTGGCCCAATCAGAGCCACCATTAAGGGCATTGATTTTCAGCAATTGTCCAAACTCTAACACTCCCAAAGTACTTCGAACAGCAGGATTACTACCAAGCCCAACTAGAACATAAGGTCGCCCGGTCGAATCAAAAGCAACATCATGGACACCTAGTGCCTCACTACCATCGGGTGCCGCTAATGATGGCAATCCGGTTACGACTCTAGACACTGTGCCATTTTCAATGCGGGTAAGTGCTCCTGTTGAACCGTAACAAACTGATGCAGTTGGATTGGCTGGGGAGGGAATGCACGGTCCTGTACCACCCCGTCCTGCTTCAGTTATGTAAAGAGAACCATTCGATCCAATGGTTAATCCTCTAGGGTTATCTAAATCACTTGCAATTATTTCAAAGGTCGCAGCAAGGGCTGTGTTTCCGAGACCAAGAGCAACAATAGTTGCTCCTATTGTTGCAAAGGTTAGATGCTTCAACATGGATAATCTCCAAAATGCGACGTTGCAGTATGTTGTTTGAATCCGCTTGCCCTTGCTTCATTGAGCAAGAACACCGAAAACCCGGAGCGTTCGCCCCATCCGCACGACGAATAAGTTGTTGAAAAGAGTCTATATGCTCATAATAAATGACTATTAGAAAAAAGCCGAAAATCTTGCTGTGCGAGAATTAGAGGCTTATATCACTCGATCCTCCAAAATCCCACGATATGTGAGCGCGATTTTCTTGTGAGAATCCTTCGCTATCTGCTCGATACACTAAGCCATACTGAAGTCGAGTAGACTCTTGGTGGTCTGGAACTTGCTGTAACGTTGACTGACGCACACAAACCACAGCCAGTCGCTCTAAATGATCGGACTGGATCTTCTCTGAACGCCATCCCAAAGGCTCATCCTTGTGCTTCATTGCCCTGCTCCTTGCCGGTTGCTATAGCCATCTGGCTCTCCAGCATTTGACCTAGTATTCAGACCAGGCGTTTGCGGTTGGTCTGAGGCAGGGTAGACAAGACAACATTGGCAAGGTACCCAAAATGGCTCGCATAAATCGTTAAGTCATTAAGCAGCAATAACTTCCAAGACAGGAGCCTCAACCTGTTCCAGATATTTCTCAAACCACTTCACGGCAGATGCGCTGGCAATCTCGAAGCCCTTTCCCTGAAAACCGTCGAAGTGTCCACCTTTCAAAATTGTGAAGGACTTCGGCTCCATCGCATGGGCATAGACAGCGGCAGTTAAATCAGGAGGTGCAAGAAAATCCTTATCGCCTGCAATCAGACATAGCGGAGTGGGAAAGATCGCCTCGAGGTGGGAAACGGGTTCGTAATAGAGACAATGCTCGATCGATTCAAAGGTGATGCGATTCTCCCATCGTCCTTCACTAGCGCTTTTAGCGGATTCAACCCAGAGGAAAGCATCGGGTGTTGGCAGAAAGCTCGGTTGTCCGGGTGAGGCAACTAGGGGAAAGTAGCTCACTTCCCCAGTTTGATACCGTTTGATGCGGTCTTGTGAAAGCAACGTTGTGAGTTCATCGAGGCCAAGGGGTGAAGTCAGGCGACGGGAGCTGAGAAAAAGATTCACTGTCGGCATCTGGGCTACTACAGCTTTCACGCGCCGATCAAATGCCGCCAGATGCAGCACATGACCACCGCTATAAGAGAAGCCCCAAACACCGATGCGATTGGGGTCAACTTCAGGTTGGAGTTGAGTCCAGGTGATAGCATTGCGGTAATCTTCGTGCTGCTCGGTCGGGAGCATTTGCCCACGAGGCTCTCCCTCACTGGCACCGATGTAGCGATAGTCGAACAGTGTGACAACGAACCCAGCTTGAGCGAAGCGCTCAGCAAACTGTGGCAGGCCCATCTCTTTGGTCAAGCCAATGCCATGCGCCATGACAATAGCAGGATAACGTTGACCAGATGCAGCTTGATCCGGAGTGTAAAAGGTGACGGAACACTTCAACCCTTTACTGTCAAAACTAGCAGTTCTTTTGTGCATTGCTACTTACCTGCTTATTTCTGAGATATGTCAATCAGGGCGCTGATTAGAAAAGGATGGATTGCAATCGTGATGTGAGAAGGTGAGCTCGGTCGCTATGTGCCCAAGTCCTCGGTAGGATGCAATGCCGCCACCGAGAACTTGAAAGCATTCATTCGCTACCCTTCCTCACCCGCCTGCGCCTGCTATCTGTAATCAGTAGATTCAGCTAGAGCGCGCCATTGCGCCGTTTCCTGCTCGACATAAGCGTTTTTCTGGGCAATGGCTCGAAGGGTGTCTGTCCCGAGCGGCAACCGTAGCGGTGGCGTGTCAGCATTGGCGAGCTGAAGCATCGCTTGGGCCAGCTTGGTGGGGTCTCCCGGCTGTTGATAACTCAGTTGGGAGGCGATTTTGCGAACTTTACCGACCGTCTCTGCGTAATCAGGAATCTCTGCAGTGCGCTGGAGCGAGCTGCCATCGAGAAAGCCGGTTCGGAAGTACCCCGGCTCGACTACAGTCGCGTGGATGCCCAGGGGCGCTAATTCATCATGCAGCGCTTCTGTGATGCCCTCAACTGCAAACTTAGTTGAAGAGTAGACGCCCCACCCTGGAGTCGAGCGGTAGCCCCCAATCGACGATAGGTTAATGATGTGTCCCGAGCGGCGCTGGCGCATGTTGGGTAATACAGCACGGGTCATATTCAACAGCCCGAAGACATTGGTGCGATAGACCCGTTCAACCTCTTCTGCACTGGTTTCTTCAATGCCACCCAGTACGCCGAATCCAGCATTGTTGACTAGTACATCAATCTGCCCAAAGCGTTCTAGTCCGGCTGCAACTGCCGCCTGTACTTGAGCCTCATCGGTAATATCTAGGCTGAGCGTCAAGGTATTGGGGTTTGACTCGAATTGATCCAGGTCAGACTTTCTGCGAGCGGTCGCAATTAGTCGGTCTCCTGCAGCCAAAACGGCTTTTGCGATTTCGGCCCCAATTCCACGGGAAGCACCTGTAATGAACCATGTTTTCTGAGTCATTGGTCTATCTCCTTTATTGCCTTATCCTTGCATTGCCTTTCGGGCATGGGTTCATAGTAGGCTCTGGGCAAAAGGTTCTAAATACACAGACCTTGCAGATCATTGCCTAATCTTCTCAAGCAGGAGAGCGGCACTCAGAAGCATCCTCTGTAGCAGGCGCAGCAAACCGATGAGACGGTTATCTCACGACCTGCCGCGCCGCTAAACGTTTACGAAGACCCAGGATGGCAAATGAATTCCTAAAGCACGAGACTATGATTTTCGATGCCTTACACTTGCCGTCTCCGCATCATGTTCATTTGCTTCGATTCCACTCAAGGTTCGTTGCGCACTACTGAGCAGAAAGGGGCGCTCCAACGATCCAAGTGTCGTGCTGGCGTGCAAGATCTGTCCAACCTGCGGGCGGCGTTTGACCAATTAGAGGGAAGAATTCGTCAATTCCACCAGGGACAAAAGTGCCGAGCAACCGAGCTCTCCCAGGTCCAAGATTCACCCATCCATGCACGGTGTTACGCGGCACAACAACCGAGGTTCCGGGTCCGACCTCAAACTCTTCACCTGCGCAGTGAAAGCGAAATCTGCCTTCAAGGACTTCAAAGATCTCTTCCCTATCTTCGTGATAGTGGAGTGGAGGGCCTGAGAACGGTGGAACATCCACCTCAATAATGGTGAAAGCCCCGTTAACGTCTTTGCTGTGTACGCGGATAGTCATCTGCTCGCCGGCCATTGTATCGAACCAATCGAGGTTCTCGCTCCGTCCGACAATTGCAACGTTGTCTTGGTTAAATTGAGTGCTCATTGTTTTAGATTGTTTTAGGGGTAAAGGCAGCGTTATGAATTCACTGAGGTAACAAGCATCGCTGGGGTAGCGGTGGGTTTGATGTTCTGATTGCGATGAAACAGATTGGTCGGGTCATACTGGTTCTTGAGCGCTACCAGTCGTGCATAGGTATCAGGCGGGTAGACCTCACGAATCCGCTCTCCCTCGTCCGCCAGAAAGCCCACGTAAGCACCGTTAGCGTAGGGTAAGAGCGCCCGAAAGACTCGCTGGGTGCGGGCATCAAGGCTAGCAGCATCAGCCGATAGCGGTGCGAAATGAGTGACCAACACCATGCCCTGCTTATCGCGATGAGCAAAGGCTGTTGCATCTGCCCTAACCCGACTCATCGCGCCGCCTAGAACCCGCAGGGAAATCAACGTTTCAGGAGACACGATGGACTGAGATGCTTCAACTAACGTGTGGATCATCTCGTCTGAGAAGGTCTCGAAGAATTGCGACCTCGAATGATGCTGAAAGCCAGGGATCTCACCAACCGCTGTGAGCGCAAAAATAGCTGAATAGGGCATAGGCGCAATCAGGTCGGCAACTGGGGTGGCAAGCTGACGCAGCGGAGCCACAACCCGCTCACCCTCGCTGATGTCACCGGTGTAGCAGACCATAATCCCGACGACTGGGGTTCCCTGTTTGTCAGGGGGAATAAAGGGGGCAGGCGGTGCCAGCATGAACAAAACTTCAGTGGAAAGTTCATCCGGCGCTGCCGCTGCTAGACGGGTATACTCTTGCAGGATGCGCTTTGCCTCAGTTGCCTCGTAGAAGACGGCACCGCCCAGGATAGTTCCACCCCGATGCAGATTCACCTCGAAAGCAGTCGCAACGCCGAAGTTGCCACCGCCACCGCGCAGTCCCCAAAACAGTTCGGGATTTTCGTCAGCACTGGCACGCACCAATTGTCCATCCGCTGTAACCAGTTCCACTGCTTGCAGGCGATCGATGGTCAAACCGTAGGCACGGACCATCCAACCGATGCCGCCGCTTAGCAGCAAGCCGCCCACACCCACAGAGGCAACGTCGCCTGCCGTCAATGCCAGTCCATAGGGCTGGAGCTTTTTGGCGACCTCACCCCAGGTAAGACCGGGTTCGAGACGGGCTGTGTGGCGCAGCGGGTCAATCGTCATCGTCTTCATCTGGGAGAGATCGATCACCAGTCCACCGGTATTAATGCCATGCCCGGCTGCGCTATGTCCGCCGCTACGCACAGAGAGCGTCATCGCATGCTCACGCGCAATATTGACGGCGACTTTAACATCTTCCGCATCCACGCAGCGCACAATCGCAGCGGGATAACTATCAAAGCTACCATTCCAAACTTTTCGTCCTGCTGCATAAGCAGGGCTATCAGGCAGGATTAGTTCACCTCGGATCCTTGAAGCGAGTATCTCGAGCGCTTCTTTATAGTCATGCTGTCTCTGGTATTGTTCTGACATTAGTTACTTCCTTGCGTTGTTTAGGGGCAATAGAAATACTCCTGTTAATCAACCAGCTGTGTCATGAACAGCAGTTGATTCACACCAACACACGCCGCTATCACCATCTGTTTTGATGGCGCAGCTAACTCCGCTATCAATAGCAATTGATTGCTCAGTAAAAAACTAGAAGTGCCGAAACAAATCCGCAGTACCGCTTACATCCGAGCCTCAACAGTGATATCCAGGCTAAGCGTCGATACGTTGAGGTTCGACTTGAATCGATGCAGATTATTCTGTTCGTATGCAGTCGCCATTAACCAATTCGCTGCTACCAAAATGGTGGTTATGATTCCAGCTTCAATTCCACGAGAAGCACCTGTAATGAACCCTGTTTTCTGAGCCATCGGCCACCCTCCTTTATTGCCTTATCCTTTCATTGCCTCTCTGGCATGAATTCATCATAGGCTTTGGAAAAAGGGCGCTGAGTACATAAACCTCGCAGATGATTGCCTAATTTTCTCAAGCAGGAGAGCGCTGCTCAAAAGTGTCCTCTATAATAGGCGCAGCGAGACGACGAGAGAAATGTCTAACGATATGCCGTTAAGCGGGAGCCCGGTATGGTAAATGAATCCTTAAAGCACGAGACTACGGTAGAGGCTTGTCAAGAACTGGCGAAATTAGTCACCCGCCACACACATGGCAGGGGAAACGGTATCCACTCAACTGCGATCGCTCAGCTGGAATTCATGCAGGAATTCATAGCCCCTGTAGCACTCTGCTCTGTGTATGAACCGACACTTTGCATTATTCTGCAGGGTAGAAAAGAGACCCTACTGGGCAAGGAAACCTATCACTATGGGGCGGCTCAATACATTGTTGTCACGGTCGATCTGCCGCTCAGCGGGAATATCGTCGAAGCAACACCAGATAAGCCGTATCTATGCTTTAAGCTCAGCCTCGACGCGACTGGGCTTTGGGATATTATCGATCAGATCCAGCGCAGTCCAGATCAAAAAGAAAGCCCAGTGAGAGGCTTGTTTGTAAGCGACGCCAATGTCCCGTTGATTGATTGTGCCACCCGACTTACACGGCTTCTAGATACGCCCGAGGACATTCCATTCCTGGCACCGATGATGATTCGCGAACTTTATTACCGTCTTCTAATGGGCGACCAGAGCGAAGCGGTCTGGCAGATCGCGACCTCCGGTAGCCATATGCAGCGCATTGCAGCGGTGATTAAACAAATCAAGGCTGAGTTTACGAAGTCGTTGCGCGTTGATGATTTAGCAGAGCAGGTGAGTATGTCTTCTGCGTCATTTCACCGGCACTTTAAGGCAGTGACCTCAATGAGTCCATTGCAATATCAAAAGCAATTGAGGTTATTGGAAGCCCGGCGTCTAATGCTGGCTGAAGATGCGGATGCAACCTATGCGGCGTATCAGGTTGGTTATGAGAGCCCTTCTCAGTTCAGTCGCGAGTATTCCCGCATGTTTGGTACCCCACCGAGGAAGGATATTGAGCGTTTACGAATTGCCTGAGTATTGCCTGTTCAGCCATAGCTGAGATTAACGCTAGATTGAGTAGCTCAGTGCATAATGAGCTAGCCCCAAATCTATGCTTCTCCTACCCACTAGTTACTTGCAGAAATTAATAAGCTCTATATTGCGGTCTCGCGACTTTGAGGTGAGTTAGGCTTACACCCCCTCTATTTAGTCAAAGACTTGATTCAGCTGTGCTGTGCTGATCAGCCCGTACTGCTACATCACAATAGGCAGTGGGTTGGTCGCCTGGTCCACTTGCCGCAGCGGCTAGAATCCGAGCTGAGCTTTAGAAAGACTTTGTAGACCCAGAAGGCGACTTTGCTGCTTCATGGCGACTAATCCCAGTTTTAGTAAACCTAATTGCCTGAGGATGTCATATCCCAAATAATTTGCTGCTGCTCACTAACCTTTTCTAAGAAGTTAGTGAGATTTGAGCTTGCTTCATGATTCCCTGGTACATGCTTCAAAGACATAAGCTGTGATAAATAGGAGCCGTTGAAAGGCCCAAGCATTTAGGGATGGCATAGGTGTACCAAGTGGGCCTTTCTATGGCGGATTAGTCCGTGTTTCTTGGGAGTACAACAACTTTTAGCGTCGGCTCACTTTCAAGAATCCTCCCACAGAGGCGATCGCTAGCAACCCAATCCAGCTTGAAGGCTCAGGGACCGATTCAGAATCATCGTCGGAATTGAATCGGATAATTTTCTCCCTGACCTACAGCAATTCCTCAGTTCGCTATAAAAATATCCCTATTGTCTCCAAACGTGAATGAAGTTGGGGTAAACAACCCCTCCTTTGAAAGGGTTGTGCTTGTTCCATCCAGATTAAGGCGAGTTAATGCACCTGTGAGATCACCGGATAACAGACCATTAGTGGCATATTCCAAAACATACAAATTTCCATTGAAATCAAAATCTAAATCAATGATGTTGGTAAAGTCTTCAGCAAAAAAGAGACGTCTTCCCAAAACTTTTAATTGCTTCCAAGCCTGCTACGATATTTTGTAACTCTTTCATAGCAATTTGTCTGGTGTGATGGGTAGTTCTCGAATGCGCTTACCTGTGGCATGGTAAACAGCATTAGCGATCGCGGGCGCTACTCCAACTAGACAGACTTCACCAATTCCTTTTGCGCCAAGCGGATTGACATGAGGATCATCCTCATCAACAAAAATTACATCAATGTCAGGAATGTCTGCATGAGTTGGTATTAAGTACTCAGCAATGTTGGCATTGGTGTAGCGTCCATAGCGGTGATCCATGCGTGTCTCTTCCATCAGTGCCATGCCAATTCCGCCAACAATTCCGCTAATCATTTGGCTACGGGCTGCTTTGGGGTTAACAATACGTCCAGCACCGTAAACACCAACGAAGCGAGAAACTCGCACTTCCCTCAGATCTAGATCAACTCGCACTTCAGCGAACTGTGCACCAAAGGCATGTTTTGAGAACTGTTCTGACTCACCGGGATTGAAATCAAAAGTTGCCTCCACTTCTGGAAGCCCCTGGCGGGCAAGGATATCTGCATAAGTCTCGCCTCTCGTAGAGCCTTGTCCCACAAAAAGACGTCCATTCTCAACCTCAATGTCTTGAGCATTGGCACCATATAAGGGCGAAGCTCGGTCTGAGATCGCTTGCTGTATGATCTGATTGCGGACGGCGGTTGCCGCTCCCTGCACAGCAGGACCAACACTGATTACAATTCTTGAGCCGCCCTGAGATGGTGCATCGGGTAGATTGGTGTCACCCAGCTCAAACCGCACCTGTTCAGCCGCTAACCCAAGGGCATCAGCAGCAATTTGAGTCATTGCAGTGTAGGTTCCGGGACCAATATCAGTCGCTCCGCTTTGAACTAACGCGCTGCCATCTAATAAAATCTTTGCTCTTGCCGATGCAGAGTTACCTAGGTAGGGGTAGGTTGAACTTGCCATGCCCCAACCGATCAGGTATCTGCCATCTCGCATTGAACCCGGTTCAGGATTTCGTTGCTCCCAGCCAAACCGTTGAGCACCTGATTCGTAGCATTCTCGCAATGCCTTGCTTGACCAGGGAAGCCCATTTTCAGGGTCAGCATCCGCATAGTTCCGCAATCGTAGTTCGATCGGGTCAAGCTGTAGCGCATAAGCGAGTTCGTCCATTGCGCACTCCAGCGCAAATATGCCCGTTGCTTCACCAGGGGCACGCATGGGAGTCGGCGTTCCTTTATTGAGACGCACCAGACGACGGATTGTTGTTACATTGGAGCACTGATAAAGCATTTGAGTTGCGCTGGTAATGCGCTCACTCCGGTCTTGCAGCTGAGAGGTGTCTGCAGTTGCTTCATGCACAATGCCAGTCAGCCTACCCTCTGCTGTTGCACCCAAAGTTAGGTACTGGGAGGTTTGTGGCCGATAACCATGAGAGGTATACATCTGCTCCCGCGTCAGCACTAATTTCACAGGTCGCTGAACTTGTCTGGAGGCAACTGCGGCAATGGTGACATGGGGCTGAGGCAGCAGGGTGGCTCCGAAGGCACCACCGACAAAACGAGCAATAACCTGGATATTCTCAATTGGAATTCCTAAGGTTCCGGCTAAGGCTCGTCGCACAGAATGAACACCTTGAGTGGTGTCATAGATGATCAGGCGTTCACCTTCCCAGACAGCGGTAACTGCTGTAAGTCCTAGGGGGTTGTGATGTTCGTTCGGCGTGGTATAGGTTTGATCAATTCGCACATCTGCTGTTGCTAATCCCTGCGCTACATCACCTCGCACAGAATCAGGTAAACCTCCTGGGCCTGCCTCTGGTGAGATCGCTCGGCTCAACTCACGCTTAAAATCTGTGGCTGCTCGTTCTACAGCATAATCAACCTTCACTAGTGAAGCAGCATAAGCGGCTTGTTCTAGGTTTTCGGCGATAACCACTCCAACATGCTGCCCGTTGTATTGCACAACATCATCTTGCAGAAGCGGAACTTGAGGAGGAAACCCTTCACCACGAGTTGTGAGTTTGGGCGCATTCAAATGAGTGATGATGCCAAGCACACCGGGTACTCTTTCAGCCATGCTCAGATCGATTGCCCGAATACGACCTTTAGTGATCGTGCTTTGAATCAATACCGCATGGGCAATATTCTCAATCGAAATTTCAGAAGGATATTGCGCTCCCCCTGTGACCTTGAGTCGTCCATCGACGCGATTTAAAGGTTTCCCGACAGCTTCACTCATGCCCTTCCTCCTGTTTGTGCAACGGTTGACAGAGCGCGAACAAGCGTCCGCTTTGCCAACTCAATTTTGAAGGCATTATGCTCACGGGGAATGGCTCCTTGTAATGCTGCTTCAGCCGCAGCTGTAAACGTCTCATCACTAATGGACTGTCCTTGGAGCACCGTCTCAGCCTGATAAGCGCGCCAGGGTTTTGTGCCCACTCCTCCTAACGCAACTCGAGCCGACTGCACAATCCCCTGATCCACATCAAGCCCAACAGCAGCAGAAACTAAAGCAAACTCATAGGAAGCGCGATCTCGCACCTTTAGATAGTGCGATTGTGTAGCGGCATCAGAAGCAGGTACTTCAACGGCAATAATTAACTCACCCGGTTGCAGCACTGTTTCTCGCTCTGGGGTATCACCCGGTAGAAGATGAAAGCTAGCGATCGGAATGCTCCGCTCTCCGTCTGGTCCGCGCAACTGTACTACAGCGTCCAAGGCAACCAGTGCAACTGCTAGATCTGAAGGATGAGTGGCAATACACTGACGACTCGTTCCGAGAATGGCATGCATGCGGTTCTCACCTTCAATCGCAGGACATCCTGTCCCTGGCTGCCGCTTATTGCAGGGAAAGGCCTGATCGCGGAAGTAGGGGCAACGGGTTCGCTGCATCAGATTACCGCCAATAGATGCCATGTTCCGAAGCTGGGGTGAGGCACTATTCAGTAAGGCCTGAGAAACCATAGGGTAACGATCACGAACAAGGGTTGCATCTGCTACAGCGCTCATTCGAGCTAATGCATTGATTCGTACACCTTGGGAAGTCTCTTCAACCGCAGCGAGGGGTAATTGATTAATATCAATCAGTTGATTTGGTGTTTCTACACCAATTCGGATTAAATCTACTAAATTCGTCCCGCCTGCAATCACTTTGGCTCCTGAAATATTAAGGGAGGCAATCGCAACATCAACGTGCTCAGCCTGAGAAAAGCTAAACGGATGCATGATGGCCTCCTGCTGCAACCTCACGAATAGCAGCAACAATATTAGGATAGGCACCACAGCGACAGAGATTACCGCTCATCCACTCTCGAATTTCAGCATCGGAGTCGGCATGTCCTTCCTCAACTAGACTGACCGCAGACATAATTTGACCTGATGTGCAGTAGCCGCACTGGAAGCCATCGTGAGCAATAAATGCTGCCTGCATGGGATGTAACTCATCGCCGTTGGCAAGCCCTTCAATGGTTGTAATTGATTTGCCTACATTCATCACGGCAAGCGTTAGACAGGAGTTAATCCGCTGCCCATTGATTAGGACTGTACAAGCACCACAGGCACCCTGATTACAGCCTTTTTTAGTACCCGTTAGTCTTAATTCTTCCCGAAGAGCATCTAAGAGGCTCACGCGGGGTTCTACGTTCAATGCATATTCCCTGCCATTGATGTTCAATGCGATCGCAGCGCGCTCAGGTCCAAGCGTTCTCGTGCTTGAGAGTTGCGGACCCGGTGTTGTTTGGGCAAACGTCTTTTTGGCAAAGTTACCAAGCGTAGTGACGATCGCACTGACGATCATTAATTGGCTAAACCGCCTGCGTCTTAATCTAATTTTCATATTTTCGCAATGTATTCAACTGTTTTGTGATCCCAATAAAATGTCTAAATCCTATTAAGTCTGGCAATTGTTGTCTTGTGCATTCTTGCGAGAATTAACCTCGCCTCTTAAGCTTGGTTAGGGAAGATTGACGATTTACAGAAAACTTCGATTTGTCTTTACCTTCCCTAATGAAGGAAATTAAACTTGTAGAAAATGCGCTTTACTACAGACGGACAAGCAATTTTGTAATTTACCAATCATTCCTGATAAGTTGATGACAGCTTATGAATGAACTACAGCTGATTCTTCAAGCTTTTGAACGGAGCCAACAGGCTAGAGAGCGGGCGGTTTTAGCAACGGTTGTACAAACTAACGGCTCTGTTTATCGCCGACCAGGTGCCCGAATGTTATTGACCGAAGGCGGGCAAATGATCAGTGCGATCAGCGGTGGCTGCCTAGAAGCTGATATCTTGGAGCGATCGCGACTGCTCCTAGCTGATGGTGGTGATCCCAGCTTAGTTAGGTATGATACTACTTCTAGTGACGACATTGTGTTTGGTTTTGGCATGGGATGCAACGGCATCATAGACGTTTTGATTGAGCCATTGGATCAAAGCGCTGCAGTTAGTCAGCTTTGCTGTATTCAAGAGTGTTTGAGTACTCAACAAACGGTTGCGATCGCAACCGTCTTCTCCGTAGAAGATGTGCCAGGTGTCAAAGTAGGCGACCGACTAATGATGAAGTCTGACACGAAAGTCATCAACCACATCGCCAACCCAGATATCGCTCAACGAATTGCAGCAGATGCTTACAAAAGCCTCGTCGAGAAACAAACTCGCGTACAGTCCTATGCCCTATCTTCAGGCAAAATCAATGTTTTGCTGGAAATTATTCGTCCGCCACAGCCCCTACTGATTTTTGGCGCTGGCTATGATGCCATTCCACTCGTGCAGTTTGCTAAGCATCTGGGCTGGCACGTCACGGTAATTGATCATCGCCCCGAACATTTGACCCATGAGCGGTTTCCCCTTGCCGATCAACTTCTCTTTTGCACTCCGGATCCCCCTCATGGGTATCGGCACTTGCTGACACCCCAAACAGTCGCCGTTGTAATGACCCACCGTTACATTAGCGATCTGGCATTTCTTAAAACCCTGATGCTGTCTCGGCTTCTTTACCTGGGGGTATTAGGCCCCAAACGACGAATGCAGCAGCTGTGGCAAGATCTGGCTGAGCACAACATCACACCAACTCCCGAACAAAACCAGCAGCTTTATAACCCAGTCGGGCTAGACATTGGAGCTGAAACGCCTGAAGAAATTGCCCTCTCGATTGTGGCAGAGATTCAAGCCGTATTAAGTGGCCGTTCTGGCTGCTTCCTGCGCGACCGCACTGATTCAATTCATGCTTCCTCACAGATAACATGTCTAGAATTGGCATCTTAATTCTGGCGGCGGGAGCCTCTAGCCGCCTAGGGCAGCCAAAGCAGCTCCTGTCTTATCAGGGCAAGCCGCTGATAAGACAGATGGCAGAGGTTGCGATCTCATCTGGCTGCCATCCTATTGGGATAGTTTTAGGAGCTTATGGCGAAACAATTCAGCCATACTTGGCAGATTTAGGCATTCACATCATTTACAACAAGCAGTGGCAAACTGGAATGGCGGGTTCACTGCAGTGTGGACTGCGTGAGATTTTGATGCTTTCTCCTGACCTAGATGCGATTGTCCTGATGGTATGTGACCAACCGTTTGTCTCACCCCGCCTAATTCATCAATTGATTTCCAGTTATCAAGCCTTAAATTACCCCATCGTCGCCTCTAAATACGCTGGCATTCTCGGCGTTCCAGCTTTATTGCACAGATCGTTTTTTCCAGATCTGTTCGCGCTTCAAGGGGATATGGGTGCTAGAGTAATCATTCAACAGCACCGTTCCCGCTCCCTAAGTATTCCCTTTGCGGAGGGGGCCATTGATTTGGATACTCCTCAAAGTTTGGAAATCCTTGAACCCTGACTGCCTGACCCAGTCAAATGTTAGTCTGTACGACACTAAGGAGCGAATCCGAGAAAACCAGATTTGGTCATAGGCCAACGAGCATAGCTTCAGAGCTTGCTGCGAACCAAGTAGCCCCGAAAGAGTTAGGGAAAGAAGCTAAGCTGTATAGCTTGCATTGAAGCCTAATGCATTGTCAATTGTCGTTCCCGAGATTGTTTTAGCAGCGTCACTGGCTAGGAAAAGCGCTGTCTGGGCAATGTCCTGAGGCTCAAGTGCTCCAGCATTACCTAGAGGGCTGATGGGATTGATTAGCGCGTCTTGTTCCTCTGGAGTTGAAACGCCCATCGAGCGCATCTGCCCCTCACCGCGGTACATCGGCGTGTTGACCGCACCAGGAGCAATCGCATTGACCGTGATGTTGTACTGTCCCAACTCCTGAGCTGCCTGCTTGGTCATGCCAACAACAGCCCACTTGGTTGAGGTATAAGCGCCATTGCCGGCAAATCCAGCTCTGCTGCTGACAGAGGCCATATTGATGATGCGTCCGCCACCCCGCCGCTTGAGAAACGGAATGGCCGCTTTTGCCGTATTGAATACGCCATGGACATTGACATCGAATACATCGTGCCAGAGCTGAGGGGTTCCCTCCTCAAAGCTGTGCCAGGCCACATAGCCAGCATTAGCAACGACAATATCGATGCCGCCAAGTTCGCGAGCAGTACGCTCTGCAGCTGCCTGCATCGCTGCTAAATCACGCACATCAACCTGGATTTGCAAGACTTTTGTCCCATACTGTTTTACCGATTCAGAAGCGGCATTGAACTCATCCATGTCGGCCACACGGTAACCCCTTGAAGAGTTCAATCGAGCGGGGTCGGCAATATCTAGCATGGCGACATCGGCCCCGTTGAGCGCGAAGACCTCTGAGATGGCCCGTCCAATTCCTCGCGCTGCGCCAGTGACAAAAGCAACTTTTCCAGCTAGGGGCAGAGCCGTTGACAGTTGCGGTTGGGCAGTGGGCTGCACAGATGCTTGTGCCACTGCTGGCTTGGCTTGAACCGACGATGCTCCTGCTCCCAATGCCAATCCTGTAGCAGCGAAAGCAGCGCTTTTGATAATTCCACGGCGTGAGCGGCTCAACTTGTTCATGGTTTGCTCCTCATCAGCTTTGAGAACAGCTTAGGGGAGCAGCCCGTTGCGAAAATTGTAAAATCTTGCTCAGCTGGCAGCCTGTTTGAAGAAGCCCTTCGGCGGAAGGCCCACTACTCGCTTGAAGGCCTTGGTGAAGTGAGCCTGATCGTAAAAGCCCACCTGCAAGGCAATATCGGCTAGATCAGGTCTGTCAGTCTTAGTAATCAGCCGCTTCGCTCGCTCTACTCGGTTTTGCAGCATGTATTGATGAGGGGAGAGGCCCAGGGACTTTTTGAAGAGGCGAGCAAAGTGAAAAGCGCTCAAGTTGGTTTGGTCAGCTAGGGCCGTCAAGCTCATCTCCTCGCCTAAATGTTCATGCACATACTCGATGACCTGTTTTAGCTGTTGGGACGAGAGCTTCCCAGCGGGGTTGCGAATCTTGTAATTGCTCAACTATGTTGACGGTTCTCAACTGAAGGAGGAGGATGGTAAGCTTTTGCCATGACAGACCTGCCGCCGCTAGAAGGCCTCAGCTCAGAGGAAAAAGATGCCC
>NZ_JACJQO010000031.1 GCF_014696715.1 Pseudanabaena sp. FACHB-2040 | reverse complement strand
GCTTAGTTCGTAAGACCTTGTCGTTCTCCAAAAAGTTGAGTAACCACGTTGGTGCAATTTGGTATTTTGTGCATCATTACAATGCCTCTTTGCGTTCTTAACCATTACTATTCCTTACTACCGTTTCGCCTTTATTATCAACCGCTCAGCTACTCTTAATTGCTGATCCACCCATGCCTGGCGCACCAGCGTCGATCGCCATTGTCTCTTCCAACCCTTACCCCATAAATCAAAGTCAAGGACCAATACGGCCAGTCCGAACAGGAATCCACTTGATGCTTTAGCCTGAAAGTGTTGATCCTGAATTTGGCGAGTGAGTACGAGCCCTTGGGGCGGTGGAGCCTCAGGCAGATGTTGCGCCAACTTACTCAGCGCCGAGGCACAGTGTTCCTCATTCTGGATTTGGCAAGTGAGTGCAAAGTCAGCTGTACAGTGACTTTTTATTTGTCGTGGAGACACATTAGTGTAATTAAAAAAGCAAAGCTAAATCCGGTTTGCTTTTTCCGCTGAAGCCAACTCAGCAATGCTGGTGGTTGGATGATAAATCGCTGAGCAAACTCTCTGTAACCCTGCAATAGATAGGGTTTTGTGCAGTCATACGAATTTCCTCGATGTCATTTAATCTGGCACTGTACAGCAAGGCACAAATTCTAGACCCGCCTTGGCTTGAGCAGGGTCACAATCTCGCTGACAAATCGTTCTGGCTCCAACGGTTTGGTCAAGTGTGTTTGAAAGCCTGCTTGGAGAGCTTTTTCTTGGTCAATTTCTGCGGCATAAGCAGTGAGCGCAATCGCGGGAACCGTCCCTCCTTGAGCGGGTGGACGCAAGCGAATCTGCTGCATTAGCCTGTAGCCATCCATCTCTGCCATGCCAATATCGCTGACCATGACATCTGGGATAAACTGCTCCAAGGCTTGCAACGCTTCTACACCTGAAGCAACGGCTGTTACAGTTGCCCCATATTGCTCCAGCAGAAAAGCCTGAAACTCACGAGTATCGGTATCATCCTCAACGAGCAAAATTTGTACGTTGTCTAAGCGTGTTTCTGAAGCAGATTGAAGCTGGTTCTGTTGGGAGAAGATCGGCATTACCTGCTGCAGGGCTGGTAGCTGCACGCTAAAGATTGTACCTTGATGCTCACCGCCGCTCTCTACGTTGACCGTGCCGCCGTGGAGTTCCACAATTTGCCGCACGATCGCTAGACCTAATCCTAGACCGCCAAATTTGCGGGTTGTTGAGCCGTCTTCTTGCCGAAAAGATTCAAACACGTGGGGCAGAAATTGCGGAGTGATCCCCTTTCCCGTGTCGATGACTTCAATTTGTGCCATCGCACGGCCCAAGCTGCCCTCGGTAGCAACTCGCCTCAGTTGAACCGTCACCCGTCCGCCATTGTCTGTGAACTTGACAGCATTGGTGAGCAGGTTCCAAACCATTTGTTGCAGCCGGGCAGCATCGCCAAAGACTGGAGCAACGTCTGGGTCAAGGTCAAGCGTGATTTGAATATTTTTCGCTTCTGCTGCTAAACTCACGGTTTCAGCGGCAGAAGAAATGATGAAGGCCAAACTGACCGAAGTCGCTGTTAAGGTCAGCTTGCCCTGCATGATGCGGGAAATGTCGAGCAAGTCCTCAATCAGTTGCGATTGTAGTTTGGCGTTACGCTCGATCGTAGCTAGAGCTTCGCTTTGACGAGCGGGATCGAGTTTGCCGTTTCGCATTAGGCGTGTCCAGCCCAAAATCGGGTTCAGGGGCGATCGCAACTCGTGGGAGAGCACGGCGAGAAATTCATCTTTGATGCGGTTGGCTCGTTCTGCTTCTTCTCGTGCTGCCTGTTCGCGTGCTAAAACTTGTTGGCGTTCCGCTTCAGTCTGCCGCTGTTCAATCAAGTCGGCAGCTTGACGCGCCAACAGATCCAGAAAACGGAGTTCTTGCTCAGCTGGTCGGTGCTGTTTACGCCAATGCGTCGACACCATACCGATCCGTCTACCTGAACGGCTGATGAGCGGAGTTGATTGGGCAGAAATCAACCCAGTCTTTAGATGCAGACTGAGAGATCCGTCAGGGTCTTCGCTTTCTGGTGCTTCAAAATCTACAAAGGCGCGCTTACCCGTTGCTAAAACCCTACCGCAAGACGTGGTTGAACTGGCACTCATGCGCCGGAAACGATCGGTAACGGTTCGATCCATCCCCTGGGTGGCGAGCAGCACTAGCTCTTGAGCCGATTCATCCAGCGCTTGAATTGAACCGGCATCCGCTCGTGTCAGGGTAATTGCAGCAGAAACAATTTCGTCGTAAAGCACCTGAATGTTGTCTTCAGCGATCATTCGTGCGCTCAGGTCGCGCAACAACCGGGTATTTTCTAGATCGGTGGTAATGATGGCTTCAGCTTGTTTGCGATCGCTGATGTCGGTAAACACAATCGCCACCTGGCGCATCGCTGCATCGCCGACCCGTGAAATCAAAACGTCAAACCAGCGATCGAGCACGTCCGTTCGCTCTTCAGTGCGGATAGACTCACCGGTGTGAATGACTTGTGCGTAAAGGTCATTCCAATACTGTTCCAATCCCGGTACAAGGTCGCTTGCCCTTTTACCTTCCGGGTTGACAATACCGGACTGTCGCTCGAAGGCTGGATTCGCTTGTAAAATGCAGTGATCAAACGGCTTGCCCTCAGCATCGAATAGCACTTCAATCGTGCAAAAGCCTTCGTCAATCGACTCAAACACCGTGCGATACTGTTCTTCAGATTGACGCAAGGCGACTTCTGCCTGTTTACGAGCGGTGATATCTACCGCTGTTGCATAAAGCACTTGTTCTTCCAAGTGGGGCTGCGCTCTCCAAAGCAACCAGCGGTAGGAGCCGTCTTTGTGCCGATAACGGTTTTCAAATGCAAACGTTTCGGCGCCAGACAACACGCTGACGCTTTCCGCAATAGATGCGGAAATATCGTCTGGATGGAGAAAATCAGTCCAGGGGCGGGATGTCATTTCGGCGGGTGTCCAGCCGAGAATACGCTCAAAAGCCGGGCTGACCCAGTGGAAGTACCCGTGGCTGCTCATAACCACTTGCAAATCTGACCCAGCTGCAAGAAAGCGCTCTCGTTCCTGCTCAACTTTTTGGCGTTCAGCTTCAATGCGCTTTGTCTCGCTAATGTTGGTAAACGAAAGGGCAAACTGATGACTTTGCGGCTCATTGATGCAAAAGGCATGGACGTCAAACCAACGGTTTATCGAACTCTCTTGCTCCTCAAAGCGAATGGGTTTCTGGGTGCGCACAACGCTGCTATAAATCTCAAGCCAGTGGGCACCGTAGTTGGGAACCAGTTCTCGTGCTGTTTTACCGATCGCTTGCTCCAGTCCGGTGAGCCGTTCAAATGCCGCATTGACTTCGAGAAATCGATAGTCAGTGGGTTCATCGTTCTCATCAAACAGCATTTCACAGATGCAGAGCCCTTGGTCGAGCGACTCAAACAACTTGCGGTATTTTGCTTCGGATTCGCACAATGCGACTTCACCCTGTTCTACCTGCGTCTCTTTCTGTTGGTTGACTCGATCAAGTTCTGTTAACAGAATCTGCACAGCCGTCTTTAGACCGTCTGCCCAGGTTTCAACATTACCCAAGGGCGTTTGTGACCAGTCGTGCGACCTCAGAAATGTTCCCATCTCACCACCGCCCACAAAGGGGGTCTCGGGCAATTCTGAGTGTTCCTCTGCCCTCATGCTTTTAGCTTCCTTGAGGGCAAGTATTTTCCTTCAATTGCCTGACTGTGTTCTCGTAAAGTCACATTGGGTGACTCAGACAACTGGTTCAGCAAAATTTCAATCTGTTTAAGGGCTAACGGTGAAGGGGTCGAACGTCCGTTCTCCCAACGATTGATGGTGGGAAAGGAAACTCCAAGCTGAGCCGCAAACTTCTCTTGGGTCAGCTTCAAGGTTTGCCGCAGTTCTCGAATCAGTTGACCAATGGCAGGCTGTTCGACCCCTAAATAGTCTTGATGAAAAGCCACAGCGTTCACCTTTTATAAAGTCCTTTATCACTATGAGCTTTGGTTTTGAGAAAAAATCAACCCTCTTAAGGCAAGTTCTTGCAGTAAGCCTGAACATACGAGCAGCTTTCATCTAACTTGGCAGCAGAGGCATAATGACGACTTGTCTGAGCCGTTTTCACATCCAAGGACTCAGGTCTCCTCGACGAAACGTCCAGCCACGCTCAGACGAAGCACTATAGCCCTATATTCCGCTGCTGATATCTGACTACCGGAAACGTCCTAAGCAGGTGAGCTTGCACCTGGCCCTGTGCTCAGGACTGACAAGAAAAAGCCTCCAGGTTGCGAAGCAACCTGCTTAACTGCTTATGGCTTTTCTCCACCAGTTTTTTTTGCTGCTAATTCCAGCTATGTCAACCCGAGCGCTAAACACTCAACTTGCTATCTCTGGCTGCCACTTTAGGCCTTCAACTGGGCAATCTCTACGAATAAACACTTAGCTTGTCACGGGTGCTCTGTGATTTCCCCACTATTCGCTCTCCTACCGCCCTCCGCTAGCGATTCTAAGCCTCCTGCAACCAGACGCTTCCTCTTTGTCCAAATAAGCACCTGGGCTGGGTTAGCAACCATCCTGGCCCTTGCAATTTTCAGCCAAGTCAACATCAGGCGCTCTCGGAGTTGGGTGAATCATACCTTTGACGTCTTGGAGACGGTGCAGTCTCTTGAAGCTGATGTATTGAGCCTTGAGGGCAGCCTAAATACCCTTTTGATTGAATCGGATGTGGCTGCTTACGTGAACTATCGAACCATCCTCGAGTCTGGTAGTTGCTGTTCATACAAATACTCTATGCAGCTGGCAATAGATTCTACTGTGCGTTCAACTATATTCTGTCCAAGATTCAAAACATATTTTATCCATTAGAGGTACTAGAACCATTGCTGTGCCTGACAGAAGAAATACTTGTGGCTTTCTACGAGTTGTCTCGTGAAGTATTTTTGACAGAAAATCTCAGAAGCCTGCCCAGAGATAGAACCCTTGTGAAGAAAAGTCCTTCCGTAGCAGGTAAAAAAAACGGTAAGTATTTTTCACTATATAGGCAACTGAATTTACAGAACTTTTGAGAGAACACCTATGCACTTAGAAAATATTGGTCTGCATGCTCTGTTCGTCTCGGCTGCCCTGGTAGCTGTAGAAGCTTCGGCTACGCCAGGAGCCGCCGCTAGCGTACCGGCAAAGATTACCGAATTTACCCAAGCTGTCGAAACACCTCTCCTAGCCCAAGCAGAGAGTTGCCGTCAGGTTTCATTGCCCGGTGGCAGTTTGGTTGTACAAACAGATCCTACTGTTTATTCAGAGTCTGTAGGCGTTGTCCCAAACAGCAGTAATGTCACTATTCAAGGCTTAGGGACTGACGGATGGGTGCCCATTATTGCGCCGTTAGAAGGGTATGTCCCCTCAGAGTATTTGGTAGCTTGTGATCCCTCATTAACTACCCCAGAACCTGCGCTTCGGGTAGCTAACGAAGATGGTCTGTGCAGAATGGTTGTTGCAAGAGAAGGATTAAATATTCGCAATGAACCCTCCATCTCCGGCGATCGCATTGGCGGCTTGCGCAATGGCACTATGGTCACCGTTGAGGGGCCTGGGGCAGAAGGCTGGGTAGAGATTGTTGAGCCTTTTAGCGGGTATGTATCTGCCAACTATTTAACAGCTTGCCCATAGAGCGCCTGCAAGTCTAGACGCCTTTGCCATATCCCAGTGCTAGTGAGGTAAATCTTGCCTTGCTCGTGATGGGCACTTTAGTGACCACATTGGGCCTATCTGCGGCAACTCTGAGAAAATAATTGTTCTTGTCAGAACCGATTGTTGCTTTGGCGGTTGGGGTATTGCTCGGGCCAGCCGTACTGAACTGGCTTGCTCTCGCCTACTGGGCAATCCGGACAGCATCCTGGAACAGGGGGCCACGAGTTGCGATCGCAATTCAGCTAACAGCTGTTGCTCTGCGCATTTCCCGCAAATACCCCTCTGAGCAGTAGCGCACATTGGCAACTCTGCTGAAGCTTTCCCTCAAACCTTCCAATTTTGATATCTTTTCAGAGCGTTTCCTTGATCACAAGCACAGCATTTCACTGAACAATGCGACACTCACAAGCTTAAACATAGATTTTGTGTCGGAACAAGAAGTCCGAAACGGGAGCGCTCAGTTTTTTGTACAAACTAGTTTTAGAGCGAGGAATCAGGGGTTTCAGGTTATTTGACCCTAATTTCTGAAATTTTTATAGAAACCTACAAGTGCAGATACCTAGACTTCTCGACATCTCAACTTCTAGGTTCTACACTTGTCTACATCCAGCTTAGGCATCAGCTTGTGAAAACTTGTTCATGCATTTCCTTGTCCGGTGGACAAGGAAAGACCACCACAATTTTCTTTACTGCTCTACTGCTAGCCCACCAAGGTAAACGAGTTCTCGCCATTGATGCTGATCCGCAAGCAAACCTGACCTTCTATTTAAACCATGAGGTACAACCCAACCAGCCGAGTCTGTTCGAAGTGCTGACGGGCCAGGTGCAAACGGAAGACGGCATCTATGAGACAAACTATGCCAACCTATTCCTCATCCCCGCCGACCGAGGGCTATTTAAGGTCTCTGACTACTTGAGCAGCAGTGGTACCGGAGCCTTCGTCTTGAAACTACGGCTCAAAGCTGTGGCAGATCTGTTTGACTACGTCCTGATTGACGTGCAACCTTCTAGGTCACAGCTCTGCCTCTCTTCTGTGGGGGCATCCAAGTACGTTCTGGTCCCTGTCGAAGCTAACGTCAAAGGTGTCAACTCTCTCATTGACACCCTCGACTTTCTCAAAGAGCAATCAGAGTTGGAGGCCTTCACAGGTAAGATTCTTGGGGTCGTCCCTTTTCGAGATCGATGGGTGGGCAATACCCAAACGCTGGAAGGGAAGCAAAACATAGAAGCCATGCGAGAGTTTGCCAATGGCATCCCAATTTTTGCGTCTGTTAGAGAGTCCGAGAAATTTAAGAACGCAATTCGCCAGGGCACTTTACTCTCCAGCATGGGGCAACCGGATCTCCAGTATCCCTTTGAACAAGTTGTGGAGGCACTAATCAAATGAGTGATGCCCTTGAGCGGTTAAGAAATCGACAGCGCCCCACAGTCCCTAATAGAGATGCAACCTTAACATCAGCAAGTCTAGATTCCTCGACATCTAGACATCTCGAAATAAGCAACCTAGACAGCGAGACAGACGACCGGGAACATGCGCACGCTTCTACAGATACCGCAGAGCCTGGGAGTCGAGAGCCTGGGAGTCGAGATACCGCGACTTCTAGACACCGCGATACAGAGGAGTCTGCGGAGTCACAAAAGTCTCAAAAGGGCTCCCAAGAAGCTTTGATTCAAGATTCAGGGAGTCTAGACACCTCGACATCAAGATATCTAGACTTGCAGAGTGAGGACGCATCCATTCAGCCTCTGGCAACCAAACAGAGTACTCTCCGGCTTGAAGCTAAGCTATCTGACCGCCTTCAGGCTGTGTGCCGGAAGAACAATATTTGTCGAGAGGTCTTGCTTGAAGCCATGTTTGAGCACTGCGAAGCAGATCAGGACATTCTGAATCAGGTGTTGAGCTCAGCTCAAGAAAAAAACGAGCGTCGTCAGCAACTTGCGAACCTGAAACGGGCACAGTCGATGATGAAACGATTTGGGCAGATGAGCTAGCGCGTCATTCCTCCTCTTGAAGCGCGTCTAGCTCAGAAACAGCTGCTTCAAGTTCCACCTCTAGCTGTTCCACCGTTGGTAACTTGTCCTGTAGGCGCTTTGGCAATTGGTGTGTAGAAACGCCGATCGGTTTTTTGAGATCCCTCAGGGCGTATTCGACCGTCATCTTGCCTTTGAAACGACACAGGATAATACCAATTGTTGGGTTGTCGTCTTGGTGGCGCAAAAGATCATCGACGGCAGAAACGTAGAAATTCATCTTGCCAGCAAACTCTGGCTCAAAATCACGCATCTTCAACTCAATGACGACAAAGCAGCGCAGGACAAAATGGTAGAAGAGGAGATCAATACGATACTCCTTATCATCGACCACGATGGGGTACTGATTGCCGACAAAAGCAAAGCCAACGCCTAGCTCCAGAAGAAAGTCTCGAATGTGAGCCACAAGAGCATTTTCCAGATCACGCTCTTGAGCTCCCTCAGCTAGCGTTAAAAAATCCAGGTTGTAGGGACTTTTAAATAGCTGCTGGGCTAGGTCGGATTGAGGTTGAGGCAGCGTCTGATCAAAATTAGTCGTGGCCCCGCCCTGCCGCTGGTAAAGGTCGCTTTCAATCTGCATAGAGAGAACATCGCGGCTCCATCCATTCTCAAAAGCCTTTTGAGCGTACCAAATCCGCTGTCTTCGGTCTTTTAGCTTATTAAGTAGAGCCTGATTATGCCCCCAAGGAATTTGTGCTACGGTCTGTAGCACTATTTCTTCGTCGGGGTAGGCCTCAGCTAGAGCCCTCATATACTTCAGGTTTCGCGACGAAAAACCCTGAACCCCTGGGAACTCCCGCTTCAAGTCTTGGGCCAAGCGGTCAATCACTTTGGCTCCCCACCCCTGCTCCTGCTGCTGTTCTAAGATGACCCGGCCAATCTGCCAATACAGGATAATCATTTCCTGGTTGACAGCCAGTACTGCCCGAATCTGGGCTCGCTGGATACGTGTTTTTAGATCACTCAGCAGAGCGATGTAGCGATCATCGGTGGGAAACAGAGAAGAAGATAAAGGCACTCGTCAACCCAGGCTTGTTCAGGACTTTCTTGCCGATAATAGCGGTTTTCCTAATCAACCTAGGCGTAGTCTCTAATCTTGGGATAGGTTCAAAAGAGTAGCAAACACAACCCGTCTCAGCCGTTTCCAGAGACGTGGCGATAGTTCTCCCCGTCGAAACGTCCAACCATGCTCAGGCGGCGCACTATACCCCAGTATCCCAGCCGCTTCTAGCTGGCTACTAGTGACTTCCACCTCAGCTGGGTTAGGTAAACCTTTCTGCCCCAACTCCTGATGTTGCTTTGCTTGAAGGAGTTGTTTGAGGTGAACTGGGTGCTTGGGCAAGCTCGGTAGGTCAGCAAGAGTACCTGAGCCTAGCGCAACTTCGCGAACGCGCGAAATTTTGGTGGCCTGGCCCACCTGCTGTGGTTGCTCAGTGCTTTCAGATAAAAGTTCGGGGTTTGGATGTGGATTCGGAAAAGGCTTGAGAGGAAAAGGCTCTGCAAGAGGAGATTCATTTGAGGACATACACTTCTTATAGGGGCTGTGTATACCAAACCCATCTTTCAAGGGTCCCAGCTCTTCTAGTTGGCTCGGGGCTGCCTGGCTAGGGAGGCTCAAAGGCTTGTCTTGCTTGACTGGTATACTCGCAGACGCTACTTTGATTCGATGCTCTGGGTGCCACAGGTGGGGGTACTTGTAGAGGGTGCGTGGAGAAATGCCCTGCTGTGCGATCGCATCTCTCCATTCGCTTGCCCGTGTAGGCAGCGTTGCACCCGTCTCAATAGCCGCTACAGCAGCTTTGATGCGCTCCTGAGCGTCTTTTGCTTTGTCGATGTTGTTCGGGCCTCTAGGACTCATTGGTTCGGTAATGGCCTGCTGAAAGCCAATTGGCTGGTAGCGTTTCTCTGCCCATCGGGCCACGTCTTTTGCTCTGCGCTCAATCTCGTGCTGATGGTCACAGTGCTGATGATAGCCGGGCAAGGACTGGGCTAGCTCTGAAATCTTCTTCACCAGCAGGTTGCCCCCTAGTCGGTGGAAGATACGGCACAATCTGCCGATGTCGAGCAGCAGGTCGTTAGTTTGGGCATCACCTGTCCAACCTGCAGTGATGCGCGCTTGCAGGTCTTCTCTAAAGGCTCTGGCTCGCTCTGATTCTCTTGAGGTGGGCTTGATGCCCTGATAGGTGCCCAGAGATGATTCGAGGGTGTCGATGTCCTGGCCAGCGGCAGCACTCTTCCACGCTCTCAGGAAGGCTTCTAAGCTGCTGCCCAGAGGCTGCAGGTCGTTGTCGAGCAGGCAGCTGCCCTGCTGCAGGGGCAATCGGTGGGCGTGGTAGGCAGCATCCCAATGCTTCAGGTTGGGAAAGACTTCGAGGTGGCCGGGGCGAATGCTGAACCCAGCCTTTTTGAGGGTGCCGTGGAGCACCTGGGACAGCCTGAAGCTGGAGACGGGCTTCGTTAAGGGGATAAGGAGCCACACACCATCTGAGTCACTCGAACGCAGCAGTAAGGAGCGGGCGATGCCGACGTCTTCTAGAGCAGCTTTGATGCCCTCTAGGGCTGCTGGGTTGGTTAGAGGGTGGTAGTCGCCGCCTATATCGAGGTCGAGCAGACCGTAAGCCGTTTGGGAGTCGAAGGAGACGCCGACTAGGGTATGGGGATCTCTCCAGTAACGGATCAGGTCGCGTGGCTGGAGCGGGTATTGGGTGATTGTCTTCCAGCCGCTGCCCTCGGACTTGATCCAGTTCCAGGGGTGGGGAAAGAGCTGGGAGAACTGGGCTTCCAGCGGGTCTTTTGGCAGCAGGTTGATCTGGGGCTGGGCTTGGGGGGGCAGGGTGGCAACAGCGGGGGGGGCTTTGCTCATGCCTGACCCCCTCCAGTAGATGCAGGGTTTGAAGGATAGTTTGCGGTTTCCATGATCTCTCCTGAACAGGAGAGCAGAGTGGTTCAAATAAGGCAGAGTCTGTCTGCTTAGGGTTGAACGGGTCCTGCGCTCCCGGCGTGGGTGATGGCAAGAGGTGCGCGTTCTGGGCTCGGCACGTCTTCGGCTAATTGCGCTTCTGCACATCCCACGCCTTTAGCCAAAGGCTGGAGCTCCCTTGTTGCAAGCACTTGATGGCTATAGATGCCTCACTCAAAGCGGAGGAGAAATTCTCGCAGCAAAGAGTGATGCCCCGAACTTGTTGCAACTGGGGATCTAGTGAGATATGCTTGGAACAGAAAATTTCAAACGTCTCTCCCTATCTCACTGCTTATCGCTGTGAGTTTGGGCTTTAGAAGCCGTTAGTCGTGGGTTTGCCTGCCAGTGACTATCGGTTTCTTGCTTTTAAAGGGATCCGTTTTTGCGCTTGCCTCACATTTTTCTCACCTCCTTACAGCTCTAGTTGGGGCAGATCTTATCAGGCTTTGCCCAGCAGAGGGCAAGATCGCCTGTTAGATCTCCTTTTCGTGACTAGTGTTTGCCCCATACGTCAGGACATTGCTACTCACAAGCTCGCTCAGCACCCAGGTAGCACCCGTGCGGGTCGCTTTACCCTGGACTAGAATTCCTTTGCTCAACTCGGGCAGCTCGAACCCCTCAGGAATGCTCAGGTTGCAGAAGTGGAAGCCTCTACCCTGATTGCGCCCCACAAATAGAGGCAAGATGCCGGGGCGGGCCTCTAGGTTGATATTGCCAACTGAGGCAGAAAACTTGAGGACGTCAACGGGTCGATTCCCCTTAAGGACATTGCAGGGGGTGACAGCCTCTGTCTCGCCCTTGGCATAAGGGTAAAGCGCCCAAATGTGATCCTCGTTGAAGACGGTTTCGATGTGAGTGAACATCCAGATCAGTGAGTCGTCGTCCTCCCGACCGAGAGTGAGCACGGGCCACATTGCACCGTCAGTGGCGCAAAAGAACAGCTTGCGGTTGCCTTCCTCATCGGGCTTGGAGCGCTTTAGCCTGCCTTTGACGTGGGCAACACATTGCCACTGAACGCGGGGCTGCTGAGATCTGCTGCCGTATTCTTGGCGGAAACGATCTTGCTTGAACCTAGGTTGGGGTTTCTCTGACGTCATAGCACTCATAAATTACAACCTCATCTACCCTTTCAGCACCCGCTCTGCAGCGGCATCAAAGTTAGGAAACTGCTTGGACACAATGCGATCTCAACTCGTGTAAACAACTTCTTCGTAAAGCCCCTCCACCAGCGTGAACACAGTAACCTGCTGCTTGATGGGGTCTGCTATCCAATACTCAGGAATGCCCCGTGCTGCATACTCGGAGCGCTTATAGCGGTAATCGCGGTTGGCGTTCTCTTGCCCTGGGGAAACCACCTCGACCACGAATTGCGGCGGCATGTCTCGGGTGATCGTGGCACGGGGGGCACCCTTGAGGATCTCGGCCAACTCTTCTGTCAACACCATCAAATCGGGTAACCGCGCCGTTGCAAAGCGGCCAGTTACTTCGATTTCGGTGTCTTTATGACAGAGGCGATGCTCTGAAACGAACTTTCTCAGCTCGAACAGCAGAAACATCGCAGTCTTCGCGTTTAAGCGCGATTCCGGGGGCATGGGTACGAGTTCTCCGTTCACCAGCTCATAACGAGTGTCTGTCCCGTCGTCGTAGGCCAGATATTCCTCAAACGTCAGATGTTTCGCGATTGCCTGAGCCATGGTTGAGATCTCAGTTCTTACTTACTGCCACTTGTGGATTGTTGTCCCGGGTTGATCGGGGCGATTTTTCCCTGATCAATAGCTTGCCTAACCGCACTCTCCACCAGAAATGCAGCCAAGGTAGAGGGTTTGTTTTTTTCGCCCTCTGCCCATTGCTCTAGGGCTTCTGCTATGCCGTCGGGGAGGGTGATGTTGTAACGCTTACTCACGAGGTTAGGCACTGATTACACGCTCCCATATTACGTCTTGAGCACTGAAAGATCTCTCTCGTTAGTATTTTAGACCAATCAGCTACTAACTAATCTCTTTTTTGTGCTTAATCAGTGCTTTTATAAGCACTAAGATGCTAGCATCCTTTTGAGCGGATGGGAACAAGACTAGAACCGGGTTTGAACAAAAGCGAACAGGTTCTGACGTTCACAACCGTCTCAAGCCAGTTCTTCCAGCGTTTTCAGGTGTTCAAACATGACCATTTCTCTCCACGCTTTTGCTAAGCAGCATAATCTGCCCAAAAGCTCCGTCCATAGCCGGGCTCAGAATCTGGGAATTGACACCAGTAGCGGCCTTAACTACGAGGCTCAAACCCTTCTCCTACGCGAGTTCGGCAAGGAAGCTGCCCCTCAAGTGACGGTAGAGCAGGGTAACCACCAGAGCGCTCTGACTCTGCAAGTGGGGCAAGCTGCCGCCAGCCTAGAGCAGTTCCGCACTGATCGCACTCGCTCAGCTCTCACCAATCCGCGTGAGTTCATGTCCGGGTTAACAGGCTTTCTCGACCAGATTGAGCAAGGCATGGAGCAGGCTGAAGCTCAGCAGGAACAAGAACTCTTGCAGGTCAGGCAGCTCAAGCGCCAGAGCCAGAAGCGCATCGAGCAGTTCCGCCGCCGCGCTGATGAGTACCGCATCAAAACCGATGTCCTAGCCCACATTCAAAACGCTGAACTCGATGACCTGCAAGACCTGACCGCTGAGGTCAATGCTCTGGGAAAGCCCGACGCACCTGGCGCTACTGGGCTGCCTGGCTAGCACTCGGATTCGTTCTCTTCGGAGGCTTTACTTATGTCTATTTCTGGCAAGCAGCTGCTTGCTGTCGCATCGAAGATCAGAGCCGTTGAGCAGTGTTCTTTTCGTCTAGCCAAGCTCAAGGCCTTCGACCTGCTCTCTGCTTTGAACCGGGAAGCCACCCGCCAAGATGACCTTCCCGGCTCTAGCCCCACTCTTCTAGATAGGAGCTTTCCCTATGATTCCATGTGAACACGCTCAAACGTCTCTTTCCCAGGACAATCAGGGCAAGGCCTGGGAGCATTTCTGGCTGGGCGATCGCTACCAGTTCTCGAACCAGATTCCTAATCTCAAGAGCTTCACCCGCACTGATCCAGGCTGGGTGCTAGCAGACAACCGCTACTGCAACTGGCAATCGCAGCCACCAGCGCGGATGCGGGAAAGTGCACCGATGGTGGCTCAGCAAATGATCACGGCAGAAAGTGCGATCGCACCCATCACTGCAGACGTCGGTATGACATCAGGCGGCTTCGGGCTCCTAGTGCTAGTCGCTGCTGCCGTCGGTGGGGTGATGTGGTGGCAGAACCGGGATAAGACGCCGGACCCGAACTACCACCCGATGGCAGACATGCCTTACCAGCTGCCCTCTTTACCGGTGGCCAGGGTGGAAAGTTTGCCTGATGAGCTCGAGTGGCAAGAGGGTGAGCCCATTCCAGAGGGCTATGAGCTGGTAGAAGAGGAGGGTGAAGCTGAGGAACCAGGGGAGGAGAACAACTTCCCAAAGGTGACGGTGCCTAGCCCTTTCCTGCCCCAGGCCCTCAAGGAGCAGATTCGCAATGAGGCACAGGACGCAGCTAGGCACCAGGCTCATACCGCGCTCATGCAGGGTATGCATCTGGCCGAGCGGATCTATCCGCGTTCCCTGCGCACTTCACCAGGAGCATCCCGCTCGTCTGTAAGCCTTGCTCCACCGGCGGTGGAGGGGGTGGAGCCACTGGTGGGACAACCAGTGGTAGGGCTGGTGGAGCCACCAGTGGAGAGGTCGGTGGAGCCTGACCCAAAGGAGGTGGAGCTCTTTGAGGAAACGGTCTCGATCTTCTGTCCCCTAGCGCTAGACCCCCACGATGGAGCCACTCAGGAAGCGGTCAGAGAAGCCCTGCGTCTAGGCAAGTCACAGAACTGGATTACCTCAACCCTCTTTCAAGTGAGCAAGAATACGCGTGACTATGACAGGGCTGTTGGCATCGTCAAGGCGATGAAGGAGGCAACTCATGGTTAAGCGAACGAAGTTGCGTCGGGTCAATTCAGATCAGTACTTGCCTCAGGCGTCTCCTCTGGTGCCCACCACGCCGCCTCGGGTTTCTCCTGGACGGGTGCAGGGTGCGATCGCACTGCTCACCGTCGGAGCCTTTGTTCTGATCGCAGCCGACTGCTGGATGAGCTGGGAGGGCTTTAGCCAGCTGCCGGTCGACTGGTGGATTGCTGCTTCTCTAACCGGGCTGATTGCGATCACTCAGATCGGGGCCGGGGTGATCCAGAGCATTGGGGGTGATCCGTTCAAGGGCATTGGCGGCAGTGCTCAGGGCGATGGCGGCTGGGGCATCATCCTGCGCGGGCTTTACCTCATCGACATCTTCTCCAACTTTGCTGGCTTTGGTGGGGTGCAGTACTTGAGTCTGGACCGGCTGACAGCAGACCCGCTGGGAGCAATTGGCCTAGTGCTCTGGAATGGGGTGCTGGCGATTCTGCTGGCCTTTGGCGATGAGATCCTGTTTAGGATTCGCGATCGCATTGCCATTGGTGCTGCCGTCAATGGGCAGCTGGCCAAGCTCAGGGCAATTCAGATTGAGACGCACAACCTAGTACTGCAAGCTTACCGGGAACGGGCGATGGCTTATGCCAGGAGCCTAGGGGAGAAGCTGCCCATTTCCTTTGACCGGCTGGAGGGCAAGGAGGATGTTTAGGTTCTATTTACGATCTTTTCTGGAGACGCCCTTGCGGCTGTGGCAGTGGGCGCAGCTGCACCCCTATGAGTCGGTGGGCTATGGAGCGCTGCTGCTGCTTGCGGCTCTCTTTGCCCGCATTGTGATTACGCTGGCAAGTGCGATCGCTATCATTGCAGGGCTCTGGCATATCTTTAGAAACTAGCGATAGCTCTCAGTTAATGATGTGGCCCCTGGTATAACACCAGGGGCTTTTTATGATTAATTGCTTTATTCGAATCCTTCAAAAGCTAAAAAATATACGAACTGATTTCAATCACCGATTTAGAATACCTCTTCCTCTAAAACATAACGGCGCTCTTATTTCAATGGAATTGAAAGCAGTATTAGGAACAGCATGTCGACGAGATATTGGAACATAAGACCCTTTATCCTCTCTCGCACATTCAAACATCAGCCTGCAAGGCGAACTCAGTAAAACAGCGAAATTCCGAGATATACAGCGATAGCCTTAACCAGCTCCTGCCCTCATGAGCTGATCCCCTAAAAGGCCTGAAAGAGGCTGAAACCCTTTAATAGAACGCCATAGAACGGAGCGTTCTATGGCGTTCTACAATTAAATTCTCAGAATCCTTATTTATCAACACTTTCAGCAATAATTCTCCAAAAATAGCCAATTCTTCTTAACAAGGAGAAACCTGACCGTAATGGAGGGAGTCAAGATAGTTTTCAGCCGCCGGACTAACGGCCTGAAGCTCATAGATGGAGGCTCTGCACTCTTTAGAGCAACCTCAAAGTCCTCAAAAATTCCTCAACGATTTGGATACCAGGGTAGCCAAGCAGATCTTTGGCACTGTCAAAGTACTTGGTGAAGCGGCCTCCCATCATCAAGCAGTACCAGGTTCCTAGGTGCCTCCCCATTCTTGAGGCAATGGGATCGCTTCTTGAAGCGCATTTAGGGCAACCACCGCATCCGAGGTGAAACACCCGTCTTGTCGTCTTGGCTTGCCTAAGACCACATCAATGGCAAGCATCTTAAGGGTGTTAAGGATAAGAGCGTCATAGCAGTTGCGGATGCACCGGCCTACTTCCTAGCCTTCGTAATGAAAGGTCTCGACTAAAGGTTCCTCATTAATGTCATGGTCGCCATAGAGGCCGGCCCACCACCCTTAAACATTTGGTTTTCGCTCAACCATACGCTATTTCACTTATCTAATGCACCTATTCCTTATGGCAGCTGCAGCCAGGCCGCTCTCAATAATATAAGTAAATCAAATACCCGCAAGACGACAGCTCATAGTTCGGATCAGACTGTAGCTATGCATAGTTGAGATTGTATCGGTTCGATGCTTAGGTGCAAGCGGCATACCATTCACCTATTAACAGGGTTCAGCTTATGGCGTGTAAAAAGTATAAATATCCGGAGAGTTGGGTGAACCCAAATGGGTAGTAATGAATAGTAATGGCGAGTTGATATGCTAGGAGCATCAAGCATTGCAGCCAAATTGATGAACTGTCCTAAGTGCCAATCTCCTCAAATCATCAAATACGGACAT
>NZ_JACJQO010000030.1 GCF_014696715.1 Pseudanabaena sp. FACHB-2040 | reverse complement strand
CCCTCATTGGCAGGTCAAATTGTTTGGAATCTACTCAACCGTGCTGGATTGGCTCAGGAGCTTGAAACCCAGACCTGCTGTAATAATTTGAATCTCGTTGCGCATCTCGTGGGTCAGTATAGAGGTCGGGTTGAAATCTGGCTTGGGCTTTAGAAAGACTTTATAAGCTCGGCAGCAATGCCAGGGCGGTTATCCATAAAGGCTTGCTATAGGAGAGCTAGCTTGCTTCAGCTCTAATGTAAACTTTCTCAGCTAGCTCAGCCGTAAAACACCTGTAAAGCCGCATGAACTTAGCCTAAATCTTGAGCACCTCGCTCGTGGATCAGGGGTTTGACTAGTACACTCCTGGGCTAAAATCGGGCTAAAACTTCTCAGAAATCAGTAGTACAGAGCCGATTTTTGCCCCTTTCGTCGCCTGAAAGGCTTATTCTGTCGTTGATTAGTTGTGCGAGATGCAACTATTCGGGCAATGTTATCACACTAAGTTGCGCCCAAATGCAGCACTGGTAATTTGGAATCTACGAGGCGTTTAAACGACTTTACGGTCAGAACCCGTACTTCCTCCTAATAATTTAGGCAACAGGATTTTTGCCTTCTCTGCTTTATCTATGTTGAAATCCTTGAGAATATCTTTTACAAGCCGGTAAGCTTCAAAGAGAGTAATTTGGCCATGCTCGACAAGTTGAATCAAGTCAGAAGCATCTTCAGGACTGATTAAATTAAGCTTGACAGGTTCCTCTAAAATTAGAATAAACTTAGTTTTGTCTGATTCAGTTGCTTTTGCTTTAGTTTCTGCGTAATTTACATCACGTAGCATCTCTTCTAGTTGCCGGATCATTTGCTCGCGTTGACCACGTTGACGAGCTTTGAATCTAACTGCTTGTGTCACACCAAAAGCCGCCACACCACCCGCTACAGCTACACCTGCAACTAACGCAACAGGAGCGGCGACAGCTATAGTAGCACCTGTCAATGCTGTGATACCGAAACCAACAGGTACAGTGCTCGCTCCTGCTAGCGCAGCAACAGCTCCTGCTCCCGCCATTCCAGCAGTTGTAATACCTAAATCTGCTAGAAGGCGATATTTAGCACCAGGATCTTTTTTAAGCTGAGCAATAAGCTTAAGAATTTCTTCTTTGCTGAGTTTTCTGTAAGACATGTCTACTGTTAATCTCTAGAGGTTCGATTTACTGATTGCCTAGTTGTAGGCTTGATTGGTCTGACCAAAGTCAAATTCATCTTTCAGAGAGTTAATAATTTGGCTGAAGAGCTCAAAAAAGCCTTCTGCTATTTCTTTAACACTTTGACTAACGATAGGGAACTTTCTGTCGAGCATCTCACCAGCGACAACACCAACTAGAGGTGCTGCAACCATAACCGGCATGGCAACGGTTTTAAATAAGCCTGCTATAACTCCTACTAATTTTGCCAGCAAAGGTCCAATTCCGAACCAGTGAGATACTGCTGGAGCTACAGCAAATAAACTATGAACTGCAAGCCCGATAGCATAGGTTGCACCAAGACCAAGTGCGAGACCTGCTACTTGCAGCGGGTGCTTTTTAGCATACTCTAATAGACTAACGACAATTATTTTCCCAATAGAAATCGCCTTGCCTGCAACCTTGGATGTGACCCTCAAAATTTGTTCTAATATTTCTATGACTTCATCAGGCAAGCCCATATCTTTCATGTCAGCATGGAGCTCGTAACTATTTTTTGCTTCAGCTTGCTTATTGATAATTGTAAGCTTTAGTCTTGCTTGAGATGGCGAAAGCGTTGAAGTGTCCATAGTTTGCTCTGAGAATAACTGGCTGATAGAAGCTTAGACAAAAACGAAATTAATCCGAGTTGCAGATTATTTGCTAGCTTGTTGTAGAAGAAAGTGAGTACAGCTTTGCGATAGAAGGAAAAGATAGAGCCCTTACGATGACTTGTTTGTACAAGTTTGAAGGATTTATTCTTCGCTCACTAAGCGTTAAATAAATAGACAGCTAAGTCTGGATTATTTACGTCTTCTCCTACCCCCAAAGAGCTTATAAACTCCATACCCAAGGGCTCCAGCGGCAGCAACAGGAGCTAGAGCGACAACTGCTGTACCTGCAATAGCTCCACCACCAACGACACCTCCAATACCAGCAAGAGTGCTCATAATTGCAGCGCCAGATGCTCCGCCAGCTACTGTGACAGCCCCAGCCCCAGCTACACCCGCAGCGGCACCCAGACCTGTAGCCTTTCGGGCGACTGCTCGAGCAGCACGTTCCTCCTCACCTAACCCCCCTTCATCCTTGAAGAGAGTATTGTTGATAATCTTTGCACCAGCGTATGCAGGACCTGCTGCTAAGACTGCTGGCCCTGCAGCCATGCCACCGCCTACTACACCACCAGCTGCAGCAAGACCAGAAGTAATGCCAGCCCCTGATGTTGCTGCGACGGATAAACCTGTTGCAGCACTTACAGCTGCACTAGCTGCTGCACCGGTTTCGACAACGGCCTTCACTGTCTTTGCACTGCTGCGAATTTCATTAATCTTGGCAGCCTTTTGAGCAGCGTCTTTTGTGTCCATGTATAAGTCTTCCTTTAGTGGTAAAGCTGTTAATGATAATTAACACCCTAAAGAGGAACCCGACCGGTTGAAAACAGTAAAAATTCGTAAACCCTACAATGCAGCAGCATTTTTATAAAGCTCTAGTAAGTTTTTTTGAATCTAGAGGTTTACGAAATCTGGATGAAATATACCTTCTCAGATCTTGCAGCAGGGGCAAGGGGGTGAGAGAAAGGGCGTGAAACCAATACTCTGCAAGAACAATGGAAATTCTTGCCCACGCCCAAGAGCTAATTTACCAACTGTTGGAGGAGATGCCGAGCCCCTACCAAAGAGAGAGCCTCAATGCCTTTCTGGAACTGTTCCTCAGGGCTCAAGGCTCACCTCTGCCCCAGCACAGTAGGTTGAAGTCAGCCAGCGCCCTGAGCCGTTTCCTCAATCACTACGCTTGGTCAGTGCGAGGGGTGATTCGCCAAGTGCGAGGGGCGCTTCGAGAGCAATTGCAACGGTATCGGCCCCGAGGCCGTCGTCCTCATCTGCAGGTCATCCTGGATTTGACCACGCTAGAGAAACGAGGCAAGTTTAAGACATTCAAGCCCTTGGTAAGTGTCTTGAACGGCAAGCGAGGCGTGCATCTGGTGGTGATGTACCTGGTAGTTGGTCCCTGGCGCATCCCGTGGAGCTTCCGCCTCTACCGTGGCAAGGAGAGCCCCTCCCCTGTCCAACTGGGCCTGCGGTTGGTGCGCCAGTTACCCCGTTGGCTCAAAGCGAGCTTCAAGCTCATGGTCCTAGCCGATGCTGCCTTTGGTACCGTGACCTTTCTCAAGGGCATTAGACGGCTCAAGCTGCCATTACGGGAGTACGGTGTGACCGCAGGCTGAGCGATGGCAGGCAACTGGTCCATCTGCATAAGCCCGGGCAGCAGGTCTATCTGCAAGGTCTACCCTTCCCGGTGACGATAGCCTGGTTCTATCTCAAACGCGACGGCAAAAAGCTCAAGCGTTACGTGCTCTCCACCAAACCCCTCAAAGCGAGCACCCTTGTCTGGTGGGGGCGGCATCGCTGGCAGATAGAGGGCTTCTTCAAAACTGCCAAGCACCGCTTTGGCCTGCACCGCTTTGGTCAACAGAGCTTGCTTGGGGTGTATCGCTGGCTGGTGCTCTCTTTAGTGGCCTTTATCTTGGCCCACTGGGGCTACCTCTCGATAGGCACTAGGGCTCTGCCTGATTGGGCTCAAGCCGCCACTGTTATCCTCGAAGCCGCTTTGTCAGATCTCGTTGTAGTCCTGCTCTTGCAGGAAATTGAGCGCAAGCAGCACTTACTACAGAGCCATGGATTTCAGGTCCATATCTCTAGGTGCAAGATATGAGCCTTGCTACTACTTCGTAAACATCTAGATGAAGTAGGTCGTACCACTGATCAAGTTGTCCTAAATACAATTTCACTTTTTCAGGGCTACTTTGGGGCCTACAACAGGCGAGTGCCAAGATTCGCTGTGACTTCTTCTAAAATGCTTCAGATGAATTCAACGGAGAACATCAAGTTTTTGTGTGGATCCTGAGCTTTGAACAAAACATTAGAAGTTTTAGTTTGGCCAACCCTGATGTTTTAGACCCTCCCTCAGCAGTTGAAGCTATCTTTGCGGCCTTGAGTGCCGGATAGTTGAGATATATACAACGGCCAAGGTTAAGCGGTTCCAGTTAGGCTGGTTGAGGGCAAAGACAACGCCTCCAGCTAAGGCTGCCCAACCGATTGGACCCAGTATCAGGGCAATGGTTTGGCTCATGCCCATGTAGATGGCAAACGGCAGGGTGATGCCCAGAGCACCAGTGAGTCCGCCCAGTACGGTGCTTGCCATCAAGTAGACCCCAAAGCCGCTCATCTTTGCCAGGGCCATAGCACCTCCTCCAGTGAGCAGTGCCTCAACTCGGGGGTCGTCGTTGTCCTGTTTCATCTCCATAACCAGCTGCTGGCGTTGCTCAGAGGATAGTTTGTCCAGTATGTCCTGAAAGAGTTTGGCAACAACAGCCACTTCAATTTCCTTGGCCTCTAGGTCGCGCCATTTTCTACCCTTTAAGACTGCGAGCCAGTCAATGCCGATGTGATCTGCCACATCGGTGACGACCTGCTTCCAAGATTTATCCCAAAAGATTTGGCCAATCGTGCCTGCTCGTAGGTAGCGGATATGGTTACACAGCGTTTCAGGGGAACTGCCAAAACTTGAGCCAGTAAGCTCCCCAAGGTTATGGCGTTGCTCTTGGGTGGTAGCTTGAACAACTTCGTAGAATTCGCGCATGGCAATATTGAGCCTGGCTACATCAAAGTGCTTTTAACGATTGCTCCAGCAGTCTTGATTTATTCCGGAGGCTTGGGTGAGCCTCCACCAAGCCTTTACAGTCCAAAGCTGTACGAGCATTAGATGCATTGACTAGCTGGGAGAGCGGCGTTGAGCATTTCAACTAGTCCTTCTCGAGCTTCACCTTGATGCTCTTAGAGAGATATTTGGTGATGGACTCCCCTAACTGTTCTTCGACAGACTTGGCGGGGGGTTTGGCAAAGATGGCCTTGGTAAAGAAGTACAGGATGAGGCTGGCTGTGATGAGTGCTTCGATCATGGGATTTTAGTAGATGCAGGAACAAGGACAAAGGGACTCTGTGCCCTCTCGAAACCGGGGGGTCTGAGGGAGCGGGCTGTGCTTGCTTGAGATCAAGCAGGCGATGGTTCAGGAAGCTTTAATCGGCTACTTGAGAACCTTCGGCGCATTGAGGCGTGCTGCCAGACAAGGTTGGGGTAGGGGGTGCTGTCTGCGAGGGTTGCTCGCTGCTGCAGATGATGATTTCTGTGCTGCTGCCCACGACGAATACCGCACCGACGTAGCTCCTGAGGCCTGGCTGTTTGCCTACGGCAGTAACCTGTGCGGCTCTGTCGTTTATCACTGTGAGGCTGTAGGTGTAGTCTTCGTCGTTCTCCAACGAGCTCAGCTCAAGCTCTCTAAAGCTGCTAGCCAGCCTGTCTTCAGTAATGCGATAAAACTGCTGTGCTCGTAACGCGCTGCTCAGCCTCAAACGAGCCAATCGTTCACTGCCCTCGATAGCTAGCGTCGCCTGGCTTGCCTGAGCCTCTTTTAGGTTGCGGCGAGCTTGGGCTGCAGTCACGGGCCTTCTGAAGATGACCTCATAGAGCCCTTCGCTGTATTCGCCCTCGCCAGAGACGGCCCGCCGCGCAGAGGCCAGCTCCCAGCCCTGAGCCCCCAACTCCTGCATAGTGAGTTCAAAGAGGCCGTCTTCGACGCCCTCCACCGTATATTCCCAGTACTCGCGGCTCGGGCCAAGATTACGGCTACCCGCCAGCAGGGCTAGGAGAATACCTGCCAACAGGGCTGTGTTGAGTAAATCTCGGGTACCTTTGAGCCAGGTTAGGGCTTGTCTTGCTCTGCCGCTGCCTCGCCATTGCCGCACCTTTGCATCAGCAGCAATGCCCTCAGCCGCAGGCTGGGCAAGTTCAACGAGGCTGCGCCAAGCGGGGCTTTTTTGACCGCTGGCTTTGCCCTTGATCACAATGCGCTCAATGCCTTGGGGCTTAAGCGCACCAATACCTTTTTCAATAGATTGTGTGACTGACTTTTGATCGGGCGTCGTTTCTGACTCGGCCAGGATCGTTAGGAAATTTCGGTTAAGAGTTGCATTAACAGTGATGCCTTTAGGCTGCAGGGACTGGTTGATCAAAGATGCGATCGCATCTGGATCGCCCTGCTTCGCCTGCTCGACGAGGGTAGATGAGGACATGAATCCTTGGCTCCTGTGGATGAGGTAGTGGGGGCATTTGGGAGCTGGCGGGGCCAACTGATGTTTCTACCTTAGTCAAACCACTGGGCCAGGGCTCAAAAAAGCGAAGAGTGAATAGTGCTGAAGTTGTACGCTTTTGAGTATTTATTGATAGGGTTTCTATGCGACTAGAGTCTGAACAGTAAATACTTTCTTTTTTAAGTGTCTAGATTGCTGGTGTAATACGCGACTTGCCTAGAGGCAGCTTCTAAGTGTTCTTGAACCAGCCAGCCCGGTGAGATGACTTGAGCATTGCCCATAAAACGATGGACCCACAGGCTAAACTCTGAAACTGAGCGTTTGGGCAGTTTGACGAGGTAGTCTACAAAGGCTGGTCTGCGGGTTGTAGGGTCAATCGGGCCTTCCTCAAGTTCCTGGGTGGGGTGCCGCAGTGCGCCCTCTGCAATAAATGCCATGACTCTGGGGTAGAAGCGCACTCTAATTTCAACAGGCTCAAGCTTGCCCCGTAGCTCCTGAGATTGGTCTTGAGGTTTGCCTAGGAACAGGCCCCAGCCATTCTCTAGTAAACTGTGAGCCTGCTGAAGGCTGCGGCGCTGTTCGTCTAGGCTCCGCCGCTGGTCTTTGGAGACAAAGCACTCATCCGACAGGCGATCAATCCGTGAGATGGCTAGGTGCTTGTTGTCGCAGTCTTGATGGATTAGGTACCAGGCGATATCGTAATGCAGCAGCTGGAGAGGCCAGACCTGAAAGCGGGACTGCACCTTGTCGCCATAGGGATTAGCGCGGCGGCACAGTTCCAAGGCTTGTCCATTGAGGATGGCCGCTTCAACGATCTCGATAGCGTCGAACAGGCTGCGAGGACCGCTGCCGTGGCTCATGCGCTCGATGGGGTCGGTCTCGATGATGGAGCGGTTCCACTGGGCTCTGACGGGGTAGAACAGGGTTTCTTTGGCGGCGGCCCCCTTGAGACGTTTGGCTAGGCGTTCGTAGAGCTGCTTGATTTGAGTGTCTCGCTGGTACTGGGCCTGGGAGTGGAGGACGTTGAGCACTTTGGCAACGTCCTCCTGGCTTAGGGCTCCGGTGCCCAGGAAGTAGCCCCAGCGGTACATCCGCTCATCGAGAATGCCGTAGGTTCTAAGAGTTTTGAGATCTTTGTGGAGAGAGTGAGGGGTGCATTTCTTGAGGGTAATGCCCTGCTGCTCAGCGGTTTCTAAAACGTACCTGTGAACTTCTTCTAGGGCGTTGTGGTGGCTGTCCTCAGTCTTGTCTTTTTCTAGGTAGCCCACGCCCGGAAAGCGAACCAGCGTGGCGATCAGCGTCATGAGCCGCTCGAAGGCGTTGCGGCTGAAGTACTTCTCTGGCAATTGAGGGGAGGGTAGAGAGGTAGATGGGTGGGAGGGTGGAGGGGTGGTTGGGGGGTTCATGAGGCTTTGGGGCGGCATGGGCTGAGTTTGCACTACTGAGCTGGCTGAGTAGTGGGCTTAGAAAGAAAAGATTCTGTTACGGCAAGGCTAGCACTAGGAGACTGGGCGGTTAAAAGAATTTTGCAGGCTGGCGAGGGTTTTATGTAATCCTGTGAATTTCTGGCTTAAGGGATGGTTTTTGTGCCAAGGTGCGGTTGGTCTAGTCAAGTTTTTCAGTCTGCAAGGAAAAGGGTTGCCTGTGCTGGCGTGGGCACCCTATCTGTAGCTTGGGTCAGAACGCCTAGGGCAGGGCTAAGCGGTCAAACGCCGAGACTGGGTCGCTTTCTGACTGACCTCTGCTCGGTGTTGAATGGCGACGGCTATACTGATTTGCTTGCAGGCAGGCCGCTTAAAGCTTTTTTTCAGAGTCCGGAGTTAGCGCATGATCACAGGTGAATTGAGATCGAAGGTCGATAAGCTGTGGGAGACCTTCTGGAGCAACGGCATCAGCAATCCGCTGTCGGTGATTGAGCAGATCTCTTACCTGCTGTTTATGCGGCGGCTGGATGACGAGCAGTTGCGCAAGGAGAAGCAGGCTAACCGCACCGGGCGACCTGTTAAAGACCCGATTTTCCCCGAGGATCAGCAGCGCTGCCGTTGGTCACACTTTAAGAACCTGCCCGACCAAGAGCGGCTGGTGGCGGTGCGGGATGAGGCGTTTCCTTTTATCAAGACGCTGGGCGGGGGCAATACCTACGCCCACTACATGAAGGATGCAGTGTTTCTCATCGCTAGTGCAGCGCTGCTGCGGGATGCGGTGGATCGCGTGGATGAAATGCTGGAGATGCTGAAGCGGCAGGCCGATGCCTCTGAAGACAGATCCTATGTGGATCTGATGGGCGACCTCTATGAGTACATGCTCTCGAAGCTGTCGCAGGCAGGGCAAAACGGGCAGTTTCGCACACCGCGCCACATCATTCGGATGATGGTGGAGCTGATGGCACCAGGGCCGAGAGAAGTGATTTGTGATCCGGCCTGCGGCACGGCGGGCTTTTTGGTGGCGTCGGCAGAGTACCTGCGCGAGCAGAAGGATTCTGAGGGCAACTGGCTGCTAAATGCGCCGGGGAACCGGGAGCATTTTGACCGGGAAATGTTTCACGGGTTTGACTTTGACGGCACCATGCTGCGGATTGGCAGCATGAACATGATGCTGCACGGGGTAGAGAACCCGAAGATTGAGGCGCGAGACTCGCTCTCGGAAGACCATGCCGGGGTGGAGGAGCAGTTTACGCTGATCCTGGCGAATCCGCCATTCAAGGGGTCGATTGACAAGTCCACCATTGCCAAAGACCTGACCAAGATCGTCTCGACGGCGAAGACGGAGCTGCTGTTTGTGGCGCTGTTTTTGCGGCTGCTGAAGCTGGGCGGTCGCGGTGCGGTAATTGTGCCGGATGGGGTGCTGTTTGGCTCGTCAAAGGCGCACAAGACGATTCGCCAATCGCTGGTGGAGGAGCACAAGCTCGACGGGGTGATTTCGATGCCGTCGGGGGTGTTTAAGCCCTATGCGGGGGTGTCTACGGCGGTGCTGATCTTCACGAAGACGGGGGTGGGGGGCACTGACCATGTGTGGTTTTACGACATGGAGGCGGATGGCTACTCGCTCGATGACAAGCGGCAGCCGGTGGCGGAGAACGATATTCCTGACTTGCTGAAGTGTTGGCGGAACAAAGACCCGCAGACGGATATGAATCGGGCAGGGAAGGCGTTTTTTGTGCCGAAGGATGAGATTGCGGCGAATGGGTATGACCTCTCGATCAATCGGTACAAAGAGGTTGCTTATGAGGAAGTGCAGTATGAGCCACCGAAAGTGATTTTGCAGAAGCTGCGAGATCTCGAAGCGGAAATTCAAGCTGATTTGGATGTGCTTGAGGGGTTGTTGGGATGATTTGGCAAACAAAACCTATTGGGGAGTTTTGTCGTACAGGAAGTGGCGGAACACCCTCAAGAGAGCAAGAAGCAAAATACTATAGTGGTACGATTCCTTGGGTTAAGTCTGGGGAATTAAGAGAGTCTATTGTCTTTGATACTGAGGAGAAAATTACGGAAGTAGCTTTGAAGGAAACAAGTGTAAAAATGATTCCTTCAGGAGCCTTATTGGTTGCCATGTATGGAGCCACTGTTGGACGCATTGCTATCTTAGGAATAGAAGCAACTAGTAACCAAGCAGTTTGTCATATTGTCCCTGACGAGAAAATTGCTGATCAGCGTTATATGTTTCATGCGCTTCAACAACAAGTACCTAAGTGGCTAGAACAGCGTGTTGGCGGAGCACAGCCTAATATAAGTCAACAAATTATCCGTAATACTCCAATTCCGCTTCCGCCTTTGGAGGAGCAGCGGCGGATTGCAGCGATTTTGGATAAGGCTGATGAGGTGCGGCGGAAGCGGAGAGAGGCGATTCGTCTGACTGAGGAGTTGTTGCGATCGCAATTCCTAGAAATGTTCGGCGACCCTATCTCTAATCCTAAAGGTTGGAGATCTGTTGAGTTAGAGCATTTAGCAAAGGTTACAGATGGAACTCACAAAACGCCGACCTACCTTGATTTTGGTGTTCCATTCTTATCTGCAAGGAATGTAAGGTCACACAAGATCGACTGGCAAGATACGCGATTTATCTCACAAGCTGAGCACGAAAGTCTTACCCGTCGATGCCATCCCCAGAAAGGTGATGTATTGCTAACCAAGAGTGGAACTATTGGGGAAGCAGCAGTGGTTGATCGAGACATGGAGTTTAGCTTGTTTGAAAGCGTGGCTCTAATAAAGCTAAAAGATTCTTCTATTCACCCGATTTTCCTGGCTACGCTTCTTAATGAACCTTGTGTTCGCTCTCACTACTCAGGAGATATTAAAGGAGTAGCTGTTAAGCATTTACATTTAGTTGATATTAAGCGCCTTCCTATTATTTTGCCGTCGCAAGACAAGCAAGACTTATTTCTTCAGCAAGCGACCAAAACTTGGGAATGTCGAAGCAAGTTGAGCCAAGCCTATGCTAAATCTGAAGGCTTCTTCAACTCCCTACTTCAACAAGCCTTTCGCGGCGAACTTTGAAACCTTAAGCCCAAACCCCTTCTACCAAGGGCTGCTGTGCCTCCATCCCCAACGCCTCCAATAGCATCTTTGAGTTAGCCACCCAGCCAAACACGTAATGCACCATCTCCACCGAGGCGCGGTGAAACTCCGGGTCTAGCGAGGCGCAGCAGTCCTCTAATAGCAGGCACTCATAACCCAGATCATTCGCATCGCGCAGCGTCGTGTGCACACAGCACTCCGTCGTCACTCCCGTAAAAATCAGGTGGCGAATGCCCCGCTGCCGCAAAATCAAGTCCAGATCCGTTGCCACAAAGGCCCCTTTCCCTGGCTTATCCAGCACAATTTCATCCGGCAACGGCTGCAGCTCATCCACAAAGTCATGGCTCTTCGAGCCACGGGTCAAAAAACGACCCATCAGCCCCTCGCTGCCGATCTCCGCGCCCCGCCACCGAGAGCGCTCCAGCTTATGCGGCGGGCAATCGCTCAAGTCAGGGCGATGCCCCTCGCGGGTATGAATGATGGTTACAGGCGTCTGCCGCAGCCCCATCAATAGCCTTTGCAGCGGCTCAATCGGCTGCCGCGTCGGTTTCACATCAAATCCCATCTGGTTCACCCAACCGCCCACAGAGCAGAAGTCGTTCTGCATATCAATCACCAGCAGCGCCGTCTGCTCCAGCGTCAGCGTCAGCGGATAGGGCAAAGCCGAAATCGAAACCTCAGTCGCCATCCCATGAACCCCCACTCAACAGCCAAACTCGACCCCAGTCTAGAGTGCTGCCCAAATCCCATCCGTTCTTCCCTAACATTCTCTAAATGGAGTTTGATCAGATACCTGGAGTTAGTGGGCGGGCAGTAAGTACTGAGTTATGGGTGAGTTCGTGTGAAAATACCAGCCGAAGCTGTTATCCCTGATGAAAAACTAACCCAATACCTGCTCGTTCTCAAACCCAGAAATGACAAATCTCAGTTTTTGGCCCAAGCTGGGTTTACCCAAGCAAATCCGGAGGCTCTATTAGCAGCGATTCGAGTGCTAGCAGCCTCCGCCGATGCAGTAGAAGACTCTACCAATGAATACGGCACCTTCTACCAAGTGATTGGCCAGCTGATAGGAGTCAATGGTGTGAATCTCGCGGTTGCTACAATCTGGCTAAAGCGGCAAGCAGACGGCAAATTCCAGTTCGTTACCCTAAAACCCTACCGGGAGGCGCGTGATGACGCTTGAACTCTACAAAGAAGTAGCGCTAACCCAAGACCTGCCTGACCACGCCTTGAGAGAGGGCGACATTGCCACGCTAGTCGATTTTGTCCCTCACCCTTGTAGTGGTGAAGAGGGCTGTGTCTTAGAAGTTTTCAACGCCATCGGAGAAGCGATCGCGGTTGTGGCCGTGCCGAGATCTGCCATCAAGCCCTTAAGCTCCAGCGATATGTTAAGCGTGCGGTCTGCCTCCGAACCCTCACCACAAAAAACTTCTGGGCGCTCCTCCCTTCCTCCGGCTCACCAACGAGGCCTACCTCATTCAGGCTGGGCGGTACGGGCGAACCCTAGAAATCGAATTGTTTTTAGGTTCAAGAAGGCCAATAAGAAAACTCATTAATAATCGTCGGAACCCCAAGAAAGCAACTGAACTTGTTTCCCGCAATGGATTACCGAACCACAATTACCCTAGAGTCTGGAAAACGAGGCGGAAAGTCTTGCATTCGGGGAATGCGAATCACCGTTTACGATGTGCTGGAGTATTTAGCCTCCGGCATGAGCCAAACCGAAATCCTAGAAGACTTTCCCTACCTGACTCAGACAGATATCCTTGCCTGCCTCTGGTTCACCGCTCAGCATGAGCGCCTAACCGTTACAGTTCAGCCATGAGACTCCTTCTGTTTGACCAAAATCTCTCCCCAAGTTTGGTCCCATGATTGCCTCCCCCCACTCCCCCCTCACTCCCGACGAATACCTCCAGCTAGAAGCCCATAGCCTCACCAAGCACGAGTACATCAACGGCGAAGTCTACGCCATGGCCGGGGCTAGTGATACCCATGTCACCATCTCGCTCAATCTCGCTAGCCTCCTCCGCAACCACGTTCGCGGCACCGGCTGCCGGGTCTACATCTCCGACATGAAAGCTCGCATCGAAGCCCGCAACCGCTTTTTCTACCCCGACATCCTGGTCACCTGCGACCCCCGCGACCAAGAAACCTCAGACTACAAACGCTTCCCCAAGCTCATTGTTGAAGTGCTCTCCGGCTCCACAGAAGCCTTTGACCGAGGCGACAAATTTGCCGACTACCAGACCCTAGAGAGCCTGCAAGAATACGTCTTGATCAACACCCGCCACCAGCGCGTCGAATGCTTTCGCCGCAACGAAGCGGGCCTCTGGGTGTTGCAATACTACACCCCCGACACAGGTACCTTTCACCTCGACAGCCTCGACTTCACCGATACCCTCGCCGCCCTCTACGAAGATGTGACCCTAGAAGAGACAGCCCAGTAACCGCAAGTTTCAGAGTCGTCACAGACGCGTAAAACTCTCCCAAAACAACTTACACGAAAGCTTTATCCGGATTTTCGGCCCCTTCACAGAAAGATTGGGCATCCTTGAGGTGTCTGCTACTCGCTCCCCAGTAGTTGGAACTATTCCATGCCATCCAACTTTGACTTTCTCCAACAGCGCTTTCCCTCCCTCTTTGAGCATGCCTCCCAGGCCGAGCGCCTGGTCTTTTCTGCACCCCGCGCCAGCTGCTTCTATGCCCGCTTTACCCTAGAGCAGACTGTCCACTGGCTCTACGACAACGACCCCGGCTTGCAGCTGCCCTACGACAATAACCTGGCCGCCCTCATCCACGAGCAAAGCTTCAAAGACAACCTCAAGCCCGGCCTCTTCCAGAAGATCCGCATCATCCATACGACCGGCAACCGATCTGCCCACGAAGCTAGCCCCATCACTCAGCGAGACGCCTTTCGCGTCGCCCAAGAACTCTTCCACTTCCTCTACTGGCTCTGCCGCTTCTACGCGCCCGATGGGCGCAACCTGCCCAAACTAGAGTTTGACCGCGACCTGCTGCCCCAGGCCGACAGCACCCGCCAAGACATCTCCTTCAAGCAGGTGCAGGAGCTACAGGCCCAGCTCTCCCAAGCCGACGAGATGCGCCGCATTGCCGAAGAGCGCAGACAGCAGAGCGAAGCCCAACTGGCCGAACTCAAAGCCCAAATCGACGCCCTCAAAGCCCAGAACGAGACCGTTCCCGATACCCATGACTACAACGAAGCCGACACCCGCCGCTACCTGATCGACGTTCTGCTCAAAGAAGCAGGCTGGCCCATCGAGCAACCCGGCTGGACAGAAGTCGAAGTCCAGGGCATGCCTACCGACACCGGCACCGGCTACGTAGACTACGTGCTCTGGGGCGACAACGGCAAACCCCTGGCCCTGGTCGAAGCCAAGCGCACCCGCAACAGCCCCACCGCTGGCAAACAGCAGGCCAAACTCTACGCCGACTGCCTCGAAGCCAAGTTTGGCCAGCGGCCCATCATTTTTTACACCAACGGCTACGAAACCTGGATCTGGGACGATGCCCAGTACCCACCTCGCCGCATCGACGGCTTCTTGAAAAAGCTCGAACTAGAGCGCGCCATCTTTCGCCGCGCCCACCGCAAACCGCTCCACCTGGTGCCGATCAACGCTGGCATCGTCAACCGCAGCTACCAGCAAGAGGCCATCCGCCGCATCGCTGAAACCTTCCAGAAAAACGCCCGCAAAACCTTGCTGGTGATGGCCACTGGCACCGGCAAAACCCGCACTGCCATTGCCCTGGTAGACCTGCTGATGCAGGCCAACTGGGTCAAGCGAGTCCTCTTCCTGGCTGATCGCACCGCCCTGCTAACCCAGACCCTGCGCGTCTTTAAGTCCCAACTGCCCGATGCCACCGTCATCGACCTGACCAAAGACCCTGATGCCGAGAGCGCCAACGTGGTGCTGTCTACCTACCCCACCATGCTCAACCGCATCAACCGCAACCAGGGCACCCAGCGGCTCTTCGGCCCCGGCTACTTCGACCTGGTGATCGTGGATGAAGCCCACCGCTCCATTTACAAAAAATACAGCGCCCTCTTCCAGTACTTCGACTCCCTGTTGGTGGGCCTCACCGCTACCCCCCGTACCGAAGTCCACCGCGATACCTACCGCATCTTTGAGCTAGAGCAGGGCAACCCTACCTTTGCCTACGAACTCTCAGACGCCATTGACGACCGCTACCTGGTGCCGCCCAAAGGCGTCAAAGTGCCCTTCAAATTTATGCGTAAGGGCGTCAGATATGCCGACCTCACTCCCGCAGAGCAGGAAGAGTACGAGGAGAAATTCCGCGACGAAGAAACCGGCGAAATTCCCGATCGGGTCAATGCCGCTGCCCTCTACCGCTGGCTCTTCAACGAAAGTACCGTAGATCAGGCCCTAGAAATTCTAATGGAGCGAGGGCTCAAGGTAGACGGCGGCGATCGCCTGGGCAAGACCATTATCTTTGCCCGCAGCCACAAACACGCCGAATACATCGTCGAGCGCTTCGACCACAACTACCCCCACCTCAAAGGCCAGTTCGCCCAGATCATTGACAGTCACGACAGCTACGCTCAAAGCCTGCTCGATGCCTTCTCTGACCCCGCCAAACAGCCCACCATCGCCGTCTCCGTAGACATGCTCGACACCGGCGTAGACGTGCCTGAAGTGGTGAACCTGGTCTTTTTCAAGCCGGTGTATTCCCAGGTCAAGTTCAACCAGATGATCGGGCGCGGCACTCGCCTGTGCCACAACCTCTTTGGCCCTGGCGAACACAAACAGGCTTTTCTCGTCTTTGACCTGTGCAGCAACTTCGAGTTCTTTGCCCAGGAAGTCGCAGAAGCTAACCAGCGCCCCGCTGAAAGCATTACCTCTCGCCTAGTCAAGGCCCGCCTCACCCTGGCCCAAACCCTGAGCCAGCCCGACCGCCAAAACGATCCTGACCAAGCCGCTCTCCGCGACGGCCTGCTCAACGACCTGCACCAGCACGTTACCAGCATGGAGCGCGAAAACTTCTTAGTACGCCGCCATCTGCGCCAGGTCGAAGAGTTCGCCGATCGCGAACGCTGGGAGCGCCTCGATGAAAATGACATCGAAGCCATCACCGAAACCCTGGCCCCCCTGCCCAATACTCTCCCCTCCGAGAACGCCCTAGCCAAGCGCTTCGACCTCCTCTGCTTCAACCTGCAGATTACCCTGCTTAGGCAATCCCCCGACTTCATCCGGCTTCGGGACAAAGTGCGTGATGTCCTCACCCAGCTCGAGGAAAAGCGCGATATCCCCATGGTCAAAGCCCAGCTCACGCTCATCGAAGAGGCCCAAAACGAGAGCTATTGGACAGACATCACCCTGCCCATGATCGAGCAGCTGCGCCTCAAACTGCGCGATCTAATTCGCTTCGTCGAGCGTACTGAGCAGCCCATCATCTACACCGACTTTATCGACGAACTTGGCGAAATCGAAGAGATCGACATCCCCCTGCGGCAGCCCGGCTTTAGCCCCTACCAGTACCGCAAAAAAGTCGAAGCTTACATCAAAGAGAACGAGAACCACGTTGCGATCGCCAAGCTCAAGCGCAATATCTCACTCACCGAAGCTGATCTAGCATCCTTGGAAACTATGCTCTTTGGCTCTGAAGAGATCGAGAGTCGCGATCGCTTCGAAGAAGTCTACGGCAAAGACCTCAGCCTCAAGCTATTTATCCGGCAACTGGTGGGTTGCGATCGCAACGCCGCCAAACAAGCCTTTTCCCGCTACCTAGAAGGAGGTAATCTCAGCGCCAACCAGATCCGCTTCGTCGAAACCATCATCGACTACCTCACCCAAAAAGGAGTAATGGATCTTGGCCAACTCTACGAAGCCCCCTTCTCCGACTTCCACAGCGATGGTCTCGATGGCGTCTTCAAAGACGCCGATGCCGACCAGATTATCACCATCATCCGCTCCTTCAACGACACCGTCGGCTTTCAGTTCAGCGCAGCCTAATCAGGAAAACCAACCGTGAGCTACTGCCTCCACCCCACTTGCCCTAGTCCTCAAAACCCAGATGATCAAAAGGTCTGCCGCACTTGCGGCACAAAGCTGCTGCTGAAATCTCGCTACCGGGCAACACGTCTGAGCCTAGAGGGGGAATTCGTTCGCACCTTTCAAGGCCTCGATCTCCAGACAGCTCAAAAAATCATCATCAAACAGATTCTCCTCCCCACAGAAATCTTGCGAAACAGGGCGAAGCAGCAGAGAATCATCAATCTCTTCAACGAAGCCGCCCAGAAACTCCAGGGCCTTACTAAGGTAGTCAACCTCCATACCCCGCTTGATTACTCTGTTATGGGAAACGGGCTATACCTCATCGAAGAAGCCGTAGCCGGTGAAACAGTTGCCCAATTGCTTGAAAAGCAGGGGCAGTTTAAGGAGAAGCAGATTCGCCAACTTTTAAATGACCTGCTCCCCTCCCTACAGGAACTGCATGACAGCAAGTTCATCCATAGAGACATCAGACCAGAAAACATCGTCTACTCACATCATCTAGGGCAATTCCTGCTAACCAACTTCGGTATCCCTCAGCTAGTGGCTGAGTGCCTAAGAGAAGATGTCCCCTCCACGGGTGAATATATGGTGGGAGACCCTAGTTATTCTTCTCCTGAGCAGGTGAATGGACAAGCTGCACCCACAAGCGATGTTTACAGTCTGGGTGTTGTTTGCTTGCAAGCGCTAACAGCTATGAAGCCCATCGATTTGATGGGCCTGCACGATTCTAGTTGGGCTTACAAGGCATATCTTACAGAGAATCTAATCAGCAAGCAGTTACAGCAAGTCGTTGACCAGATGACTGCCCCGTCAGCCCTTAACCGATATGTGAGTGCAAAAAATGCCCTAACTGACCTCACTGCTTCTACCGACAGCTCTATGGAACAGGTTATGGCTACAGCTGCAAAAATAGCTGCGATCGTAGCGCTTCCAACTCCTTTAACTTTACTGCAGTCAGGAGCAGGCTTAGTGACAAAGTCCTTATTAAAGCTGCCTGGAAAGGCTAAGTCTTAGCAAGAAATCCACCTGTGATTCTAAAGCAACTGTTTACATACTTTTAACTCCTTTTGCTATGCCTGTAGTCGTTCAACATCTCATCCCAGACAATCAGAACTTAGTCACAGTTACTGAAGATGTATCGGCTCAAGCAGCTCTAGATCTCATGTTTGAGCATGACTTCAGCCAGCTTCCAGTTGTTGACCAGCATAATAAACTTCAAGGAATGGTGACTAGCGACTCAATTTTGAGAGCCGTCAGCAACCTCAATGCTACTCCAGATAACTTAACGGTGTCTCATGCTCTAGTTAAAGTTAAACCCTACCGCTCCGATGAGGATCTTTCCGAATTACTCAAGGGGCTTAGAGACATTAATGCGATTCCCATTATAGACAAGCAAGGCTATTTAACAGGGTTACTCACCAGCTTCGACACTACTGAATACTTCCGGTACCGTGCCGAGGATATCATGTTGGCTGAGGATGTTGAGACGACTATTCGTGACTTAATTGAGATTGCCCATAAAAATGGGAACGGTGAAATTGATGTTGATGAGTTAGGAAAGTCTGTCCAAGCCATCTTACCTTCTAGTAACGGTGTTGAGAAGAAATTTAAGAAGGCCTTGCTGCATTACTTGGCCAAAGTTCTAGGTCAAAAACCTGATTTTGATGAGAAACTCTTTGGAGAGGTTTGTAATAAACATCTTCATCAACCTACGTCAACCAAATCGTTTGAGGAGTTAACTCTTGTAGACTACATTAGTCTCTTCAAAAATTTATGGCCGAAGTATAGTGCTGACTTTAAGGGGCTTTCTTGGGAAGCTATGGACGCGCTACTTAATGCTGTTCGGCAAACCAGAAACGCTATTGCTCACTTTAGAGAAATCACGCCTCAGCAACGAAAACAACTTAAATACTGTTCAGACCTTCTCAATCATCATCGTCCATCCATTGAAGAAACAGAGCCGGAATCCTTACCTAATTCCATAGGTCAAACAGTAATTAACAATCTCCTTAGCGATCTCAACCCCGATACAATTCAAAAGTACTGGGGCTTAATCTCAAAAGTATCTCATCAAACTATTGAAAATGCCTTCAAAGCCACCGGCTCTCAAGTCAATGAACAAATAGGCTTTAGTAACCAGATAGATTTTAATCCTGAGGATGAGGAGATAAGCTCTACTGAGAGCCGTTATGCGCCCTTAGCTGTTTGGCTTCAAAGCCAAGATCAAGATACGTCCAAAGTGTCTTTGACTTTTCAAGACATTGAGCAGATTATTCAGGATGAACTCCCTCCCTCTGCACGCCAGCACCGCAATTGGTGGGCTAATGATGCTGTGAGTCATACTCAGTCTCAGCAATGGCTTGAAGCAGGATGGCGCGTTTCAAACGTCAATATTTCAGAGGAGAGAGCTGTCTTCTCACGCATCAATGATAGACAAACGGTTTATATTGATTTCTTCAATACTCTGCAGTTAAAGCTTAAGGAGATAAAGAATTTATCAATTGTAAACTTCGCAAACCCGCAAGGGCGTCACTGGTTTGGTGTTGAAGTTAAGACTCCTGAGCACCCATTTTCGACATGGATAGGTTTTTCCTTTGCAAGACGCTCCCGATTACGCCTTGAAACGTATATCGAAACTGGCGATCGTGAACACAATAAGCGAATTTTTGACCAACTCTTTGCTCAAAAGGAAAAAATAGAATCTGATTTAGGATGTCCTTTGACTTGGGAGCGGCTTAACTTGAAGCGAGGTGCTCGTATTGCGCTTGATCGCAGTAACTCATCAATCACTGCTTCTCCAGAAGAATTAGAGAAAATGCAGGCTTGGTTGGTTGAGATGTTGCCGCGCCTCTATTTTGCGATCGCAGAGAAGCTACATGCAGCTAGAGAAGCAAGTTCCGAGACAACCTCTCTATAAGTATGCTTATCGGCGAGACCTTAATGGCCATTGCCCCAAAGCCAGACTATAGAGCCAAGGAATCCTCTCAGCTTAGGCTCAAGACATGAGACTGCCCGTTCTTGTTAAAGGCTTCCAAGCCATTTTGTGAGTAGTTCAATGAATCTCAAAAAGGCTTTCCTGTAAACCCTGCCTGCAATAATTCTCATTAAGCACGAAAAAATTTAGCGCCCCCCCGCCCAAGCCGCTGGAATCAAGCAAGTTCGTTCCTGATTTATCAAAAAGAAGAACGCTGAAAGATTTTAGGCAAAGGTGGCCGGATGGCTAAGTCAAATCGGAATGGTCAAGCCACGGTGTTGACGCCGGATCAGTTGAGGGAGATTTGGGGCGAGTTGGATCAGCCCTACCGGTTGGTGACGCAGATCGCCTACTTCACCGCTGCTCGGTGTGGAGAGGTGGTCAGCCTGGAGCGGCAGGATCTGCGCGGCGATGCGATTGTCTACCGAGCGGCCAAGACCAAAACGAGAACGACCAGGACAACTCAAATTCCCCCGCAGCTACAGCAGCGCCGAGCTTTACGAAGTCAAGGGTCGCCAGGTTCATCTCAACCTACCCATGCCCGGCACCAAGTAAGCGCGACTTTCACCAGGAGACTCAAAAGCTTCCCCTTTTGTCTCAATCGTCTAATCGTAAGACGAAAAAACGAAAGAATGCGGGTTTCAGCTCTGTCTCACCCCCGTCTCAAGTTCTGGTGGCGGCCCATACTGCCTTTAGCCGCATCAAACGCCGAAAAGCGGTATGTCTTTTTACCAAAAGACATACTAGCATGGAGGTAGGTTTAGACGGACCGAGCAATGGCTAAAGTGAATCGCTTTGGGCAGGCGGCAGTTTTTTCTCCCGACCAGCTACAGGATTTGTGGGGGGAGCTAGGCCAGCCTCATCTAGTCATTAGTCAAATCTGTTATTACACTGCTGCCCGGATCGGTGAGGTGCTGCAGCTGCGGGCCGAGGACGTCAAAGCCGGCCGTATCGTTTATCGGGCCAGCAACACGAAGACGAAGAAAACTCGCACTGTAGAGATCACGCGGCAGCTAAAGGAAGCTTTGGACGCTGCCGACTTGCCCCGTAGCGGATTTCTGTTTCCCAGCAGCGGGCAGAGTGGGCACTTAACGCCAGTCGCGTTTGAAAAGGCGCTGAAGCGGGCGGCTGGGTTGATCGGAGTCGATGGTGTTAGCTCTCACAGCTTCCGGCGGTCGATGGCGACACACCTGCACCTGGCCGGGGTGCCACTGCGATCAATTCAGCGCGTTACTGGACACTTTACCCTGGCGTCGCTTGAGCGGTACCTTGATATTGGCAGTGCTGAGGCATTCAGCCAACATCAAGAGATGCTGGATAAGCTATTTCCTGCGGCTGGTTAAGCGGGTATCTCGTCGAGAGTTAGAAGTCGGGCTTCAATTTCTTCCCAAGAAGATTGAGAGATTCGGACAGCGGACTCCTTACAGCGGACTAGAATCTCCGTAGCGTAGAGGGAGTTGCCGAAAGCTCTCAATTCTTCTGTTGAGAACAACACCTGTTCTGGGTTAAGCTCTAAAGCCTTAAACCGTGCGAATTGGAAATTAGCAGCCCACTGCTTCCATTCCATAGAAGTTGCACGGTTTCCTGGAGTTGATGCTTTAAGTTGGAGTAGATGCTCCGGTATTTGATTAAAGCTAGCAGTTGTAAAAAAACTGCCTTCAATTAACTCTTGAGCATAACTGAGGGCGTGGGCGAGAGCTCGGTCGGGGACGCTGGTCCGGTCCATGGTGCTGACGCGGTCGAAGTCGATAGATACACCTCAAACCAAGCCCTATCCGAACAATCAACTGCCTAACGACCAAGTTGAGCGGCGACGAGAAGACTGGAACGAAGCAAAAACCTTCAAATCGCCGCTCCAACGACTTGTTAGCTGGCGGCTAGAGACATCAAACCGTTCATAAACCCTCACCTAATTCCCCCTGCAAGCAGTTTGAAAAATACTCATGTTTCAAGCTGCAAGGATCAGGCTGCAAGTGAAGCTATTTTAGCCTCAGAGGAGGTTTTTACCAAATTAAGTAGACGTTTCCGGCAGAATTCGGAATTTCTTTGATAGAAAAGATACAGCCCTAGCCTTGGAGTTTCCCCAATGATTGACCCTGCCTCATTGACTGCTGGTGCGATCGCCACCCTCACTGTCTAAAAGTTCATCGAATCCAGGTCGGCTACACTATCCCTAAATTGCTGCTCCAAAATAAATCAATGGTGAAACAACTCTGGCGCGATGTCTGGCGAGGTTTGAATACGCCGATTTCCTGGGAGGATACGGTTAAAGGAAGTGTGGATAGCCTGAAGACGATCGCCGAACTGGCAAAAGCGATTCAGGAAAACAAGAGCGCGCAAGAACTGGCACCCCTGGTCAACCATTTTTCATCGTTGCTGGATGTGTTGAGTTCACCATTGGGGCAGGTAGCGACGGCGGCTTTGCCGTTTGTGCCGTTGGCGACGGGGCTGCTGAAATACATTGTGGAGGCAACGCGGCAGGAGCCGACGTTGGAGGTGGGGGTGGCGATCGCCGCCCAGACTGCCTACCTGAAAAGTGTCCAGGTTTTTCTAGAGCAGCATCCAGATCTGGTGCAGCGGTTGTCTGACCAACCTGCATCGGAAGCGTTGACAAACCAGATTCAACAGGTGGGCAAGAAGCTGGAGCTAGACGGCAAGGAGGTGGAGCTAACCGAGCAGGAAGCCCGAAAGACGCTGATTTGTTTCCATGAGTCGCAACTGGCGCGGATTTTTAATGGGCTGCTGAGCCAGCGGTTGCAGGAGGCGGGGTTATCGCCGGAAGAGGGCGATCGCACCACGGAACGAATTGCCCGCAGCACCCACCGCTACCTGAAGGAGATTGTGGCGGAGGTGCGCGACCAAGTGAAGCGGCTGGCGGCGGTCTATGGGGAGGGTTGGTTTCAAGACCAGGAACGCTATGCCAGTGTCGATCTCTACCTAGAGGAGGTGATTGCCCGCAAGCCCCAGGAGACAGTGTTTGACGAGCCGTTCACCTTTGCAGATTTGTATGTGCCGCTGCAAGTGCAACCCGTTGATAGGGAAGGTCAGGTAGATTACAGGGCTACACCCCAAAGCATTGAAACCTGGGCGGAAACGCTATTGCAGGATGCCCAGAAACAGGGGCAGGTGTTGTTTATTCAGGGTGGCCCTGGACGGGGCAAGAGCGTGTTTTGTCGGATGTTTGCTGACAAGGTGCGGCGCGAGTGGTCGCCGATCTGGATTCCCCTGTTGATTCGGTTGCGCGCTGTCCAAAATTTCGCTCAGGATTTTGACAAAACCCTGGAGGATGCCATTGCCACGGATTTCACTAAAGATGCGGGCTGGTTGACTGATCGCAACACGCGCTTTCTGTTCTTTTTGGATGGCTTTGATGAACTGTTGCTGGAACGGGGCACCACGGGAGGACTCCAGCAATTTTTGGAACAGGTGAGCTTGTTTCAAAAACGCTGTGCTGAGAATAGTGAACGGAGCCACCGGGTGGTAATTACCGGCAGACCCCTAGCGCTGTATGGCGTGGAACGGCTGATGCCCCTGAATCTGGAGCGGGTCGAGATTGCGCCGATGGCGGCGGAGATTCAGCAGCAGTGGTTTGTGAACTGGGAAAAGCTGGCGGGCAGCGAAAAAACCCAGCAGTTTCAGGCATTTTTGCAAAACCAGCAGTGCCCGGAGCAGGTTAAAACCCTGGCAAGGGAACCCCTGCTGCTTTACCTGCTGGCGGCGCTGCACCGCGATGGCAAACTCCAGGAATCTCAGCTCACTGGCGATGACCCGGTCGCCGTGCGGATTCAAATTTATGAGGCGGCACTAGAGTGGGTGTTGACTCGGCAGCGCAGTGAAAACGGGGCTGATCTCAACCCTAAAATTACCGGACTTGACCCGGAAGACCTGCGCAGCATTTTGGCGGAGGCGGGGTTGTGTGTGGTGCAGTCGGGAGGCGAGTCTGCCGCCATTGCCCTGATTGAAGAACGGCTGAAAGAAGATGAGGGCGCAAAACAGCTATTGGCCCAGGCAAAGCAAAACGCCGAGCAAAACCCCCTCAAGAATGCCCTGGCGGCGTTTTATCTCAAATCGACGGAGGGCAGCGAGAATCAGATCGAGTTTTTTCACAAGAGTTTTGGTGAGTTTTTGTGTGCCGAGCGGATGGTTGAATCGCTCGTGCGCTGGACGAAAAAGGAGGATAGTCGGGGTAAACCCTATCTCGTTCGTGAAGAGATGCTGTGCCGGGAAATCTACGATCTGTTTGGCTTTGGCGCTTTGACCCAAGAAATTGTGGAATACCTGATCGGCTTGCTGAAAAAAGCCAAGCTGGATTGGGGGGAACTGTTCCAACGGCTGGAGGTTTTTTATCTGGACTGGGGTGATGGCAGGTTTATCGATGCGACTGAAGAAACCCTGCCCCAGCGCAAAGCCCGCCAACTGCAAAAGTATCAGGTTGCCGTTGGACAGCGCCAGGTCGATATTTCTACGGGGTTGAATGTGCTGATTTTGCTGCTGGAAATTCATCGGTATGCTCAGTCGGTGGAGGCGCTAAAAGCGGCTATCCATTTCTATCCCTGCGGTCAACCGGATACGGACGGTCATGACCATATGCGCTGGCTCCGCATGATCCATTACAGCGATTGTTTGCAACCGGGCACTTTTAACCAAAGCGTGGGCAAATTTCTCCGCCGCGCCGACCTCCGCCGCGCCGACCTCAGCCGCGCCGACCTCCGCAGCGCCGACCTCCGCAGCGCCGACCTCAGCAGCGCCAGCCTCAGCAGCGCCGACCTCAGCCACGCCGACCTCAGCAGCGCCGACCTCAGCAGCGCCGACCTCAGCAGCGCCGACCTCATCGGCACCAACCTCCGCAGCGCCAGCCTCAGCAGCGCCGACCTCAGCAGCGCCAGCCTCAGCAGCGCCGACCTCAGCAGCGCCAACATCAGCCACGCTGACCTCATCGGCACCAACCTCCGCCGCGCCGACCTCCGCAGCGCCGACCTCCGTCGCGCCGACCTCCGCAGCGCCGACCTCAGCAGCGCCGACCTCCGCCGCGCCAACTTGAATGAAATTCGGTGGGATGGGGCAATCCATTGGGCAGGTGCCCAGGGTCTACATGCAGCGCTCAACGTGCCCGAATCGTTGGCTCAAACTCCCCGGTTCAAGGCGGCGGTGGTTTTGAGCCAGGGGATAGATGGGGTCAAGCAGGGCAACGTGTTGGTGGCAAGTCAGGCTTACCAAGAAGCTCAAACCATCGACACTGGCTTAGAAATTGATGCCGAAATCTGGGATCTGCTCTGTTGGGTTGGTGTCCTGCACAATCAAGCAGCAGAAATTCTATTTGCAAGTGAAAAAGCCACTCATTCAGCTCCTGATTGGCCAATTTACCGTGATACACGAGGACTGGTGAGAGCTTTGACAGGAGATTTACAAGGGGCAATTGATGATTTTGAGTTCGTAACGAAAAAACTGTCCAAGAGCGGCTATGGAAGTAACCATCGCTTTTTGCATCAAGGAGCAGATGAACAGCAACGGCAAGTTTGGTTAGAAGCGCTGCGATTGGGACAGAGTCCCTTTACACCAGAGGTATTGGAGGCGTTGAGGGAAAGAAGCGAGACTTGGAAACGATGGGGCAACGGTGAGGCAGTAGAGGAGAACGGATGAAGCGGATGGGGTTTGGGTTTTGAGGGTTTTGAGGGTTTGATTGGGCGATTCTCTGCGAGACGGCAACGGGGCACTGGTTCCGCCGTATGGGATAAACAGCCTGAAACTCCTAATACGAAAGAATTTCAGCCATTTCAAAAAGAAATCACCGAAACCTATGGATTAGGGGCGTTTCATCGTTTTTTGGCCCCAAAGTAGCGAAGCTGCATTTTGGGGCAATTTAGTTCGGTTGTATTGCTTGGTTAGCTGCGTTACAGGCAACTACTCAACGAGAGAATGGGCTTTTCAGCCGACAAAACGAGCAAAGATGGCCTTTGTACTACTCAATTTTGAGAAAATTTAAGCCGACTTTAGTCCATAAGGTGTACTAGCGGAAACCCCTGTCCCGTAAGGGCTTACTCGGTAAGTTGCCCCAAAATGCAGCTTCGCTACTTTAGGGCCTTATTGAGGGATGACAAATATGTCATTCCGAGCAAAGTGAGAAATCTTGGTCTCTGCCGTAGTCCGAGATGCTTCGACACCCTAACTTGATGACGACCAGGTCGCAGCTCTGCTGCATCAATCAGCCGATTTACCTCATTCAGGGTGAGTTACTCTCGGTTGCGATATGTTGGTTGAGGAAGAACTATGAGGTTGTGTCCGAGACTCCTACCTTCATTTATCTAGTAATACTCCAGATCATGCTCAAGTGCTTGGCCTAACCTGAATATTTCTCAAATGCCCTTTTATGGTAACGGAATACCCGCTGAGCGAATAGCAAGTTTGACAACACTTTTAACAACGTCATTCACTGTTGCATCTCCCAGAGCCTGCCCCCACCTTACAAGTTTATCCTTCATTTTTTGATCTTTTTTAGCTTCGTCTGCCATCTCATTGGCTACCTGATTTTGTGCAACATCAACAGTCATCCCTTGCTTTTGTAGCTGCTCAAGCAGATCCTGGATCTGCAATGCTGATTGAGCTAAGTCTTGATTCATGTTGATATAGTTACCTTGTACATAGGTTCCAGGATTAGACTCAATATAATTACCATTACCCATGTTGATAATGCGATCACCACTCATACTTTTATTCTCACTAATAGCAGTTGCATTAACGTTTAAATAAAGGACTATGCTGCCAGGATTATCCAACAGAACTGGATCTACGCTTGCTTTGAGGGAAGTTCTATAAGCTTCATCAAAAGTATGCTCTGCCTTACCCTTGTCAGTTCCAGCTGGAACCTGCACATCTATTGCAATGCCGTTTCCAGTCTTCCAAATTCCTTGGATAGAATCTCCGGCTATACCTGGAAACTCATGAATTAGCTTTTCAAAGGCAGCATAAAATGACTCGGGATGAATACCTTTCCTAGTCATTAGACGAAGAATATCAAAGCTCCTTCTATGGTATGCCTCGAAATCGCCAGGTTCAAAAATTTTATCAGGATCATGGGGACGGCGCTCCCTAGTGCCATTATCATCTTCCTTTTCTAGCTCGAAGTAGTACTGACACTCAACATTCTTTAAATTTGTTGCTGCATCTATATTCCAATTTTGCAAGCAGGTTCCAGTTAGCTTAGCTGATGTAAAATCACTGCCAGTCGCTAAAGTCTCACGCAGGATAGCCCCTCTTAAATCAGCTTTTTTTAGCAATGCTTTACTCAGATTGGCTCTAGTTAAATTCGCTCCGCGTAAATCAAATTCGCTTAAATTAGAACTTTCTAAATTCTTGTCCATATAAGATTTTCCACGGCCAGAACCATTAACTAAGAGATCGAGAACAGTAGAGCTCGATAATATAGAATGTTCGTTTAGTCTCGAATTGTCAATATTTTTTGTATGACGATAGCAAGCATATGAAAGATCCTTAACTCGAAAATCTGTGCATTTTAATTCAGCATGGCTAAAGTTGGCATATGTCAAAGTAGCATCTTTGAATGTTGTTCCACCTATGGAAGAAATCAGAATTGAAATTTTCTTTGTGAGAGCAATAATTTGATCCCCTTGCATTGCTCGATGGCCGCCCCAAAGAGCATCTATGGAAACAGATATTAAAATAAGAAATACTATATAAATTAAAGTACCTGAACTGGCTGTAATTATTTTTGTGCTTGCCATGCCTGCAGCAATAGCAAGTAGTGGCGGTAATAGACTCAACTTGAAACCTGAAATGATTCTTGTTGAAATTATTGTTATTTGTAGTGTCAAGGTGAGGAAAGTGATTAGCCCCCCCATTAAAAAACCTGTTATGGCAATGGTTATAATCCCAGATCCAAGTGCTATTGATGTGCCCGCCGCAATTCCAAGCAGTAGTCCAAAAGCTTCTGATAATAAAACCGCGGTTCTTGATAGTGCTTGTGAAATAGTTTGAGTCCTTCTTTGATTCATGCTTACTGCTATATAGGCACTTAACATTCCTAGAATGATTAGACTTGCAAATACAATTGTCTCTATGTGGTTGATCCTGATTCTTAATGAGGCAAGTAATCCAGCAGAAGTCACGAATGTGCTTATAGTGGCTGCTATCATCATCATTGCAACTATTATGCTAAAAGCCCATCTCCTCTGGAGTCCTGATTTTGCTCCAGTGAAATTTGCTCCCTGCAGCTCGGCATTCCTGAAATTAGCTCCACGAATATCAGATTCGCTGAAGTTTGCATCTCTTAGGTCTTGACCTCGGAAATTAAAGCCTCGACAATTACTGTTGGAGTAGTCTAGTGCCATAGAAGCATAGGAAAGCCATACATCACATGTTGCCCATAGATTGAAAACCAGAAACAGTATTGTATTTATCTTCATAGGATAAATATTCTCTATATCCCTTATGCTTTACGTGGTTATACTTAGGTCTTGCACCTAGTAACTTAGAGGTAAAAGCTATGCTTCTTCAGAACGCTGAAAAAGCCTTCTATCTGCCAGTGATGCCGCCCCACTAGGTAACCGTGTTGTTTTGAGCCTAGTTATAGCAAAGGGAAAATTTTGGTCGCTAGTGACCTGACAGCACAAACTGGCCTATGCACGAGAGTCGATAGTCCTCTAACAGCGAGTTTGAAATGGTCTAAATTCGTTGTCTGTCTTTCCGACTGTCCCATTTACTGCTGAAGGTGAGACAGTCGGAAAATGAGGCAGTCTGGTTTGATATGGTGGCTAGGGCTTATATTCTTAAGCTTTTCAGCCTTAACGACCAAAATTTTCCGTTGTTAGAACTAAGCCTGAGAGAGTCTCGGGCTCCGGTCACGCTGTTAAAAGGTCGCTTTAAAGCTGAGCTCGCAGTTGCTTGGTGTAGCTTCGCCAATGTGAGATCTTTAGTGTGCTCTGGAGATCTGTTGGCATTCATAGACCCTTTGAACTAAAATATTGGCAACAAGAGAATATCGACTTTAATAGAGTCTTCAACCTAAACCAGGAAAGCCTCTCGCATCCAACTGTGGATCGGGCTTGCCTGGTTTTTTAGTGCCTATTTTTCCTCAGTGATGCAGTGGTTGTCTCTTGAACCCTCACGTTCAAGGAGATCAAGCTCCATGCATAAGTTATTCCCGCAACTCCTTACTGGTAAGACCTTGCCTGTTTGGACAGGTCGTAAAGCCGCTGCTATGGCTCAAAACCTTCAGGATTTTTGCTTCCTGAATCAGGAAAAGGAAATCCTGAGAGCCTATTTAAAGCTCCAGAAGCTATCCCAGAAATTGCAAAACCGTTGCAGTCAAAGCTTTTCAGCAATTTGGCTTATTTTTGCATTTTGTGTCAAAAACGAGGCTTTCCAAGCCCAAAACCCCTGAAAACAGACGCTTCATCAAAGTTGTTGGCATGAACATTTTGCTCAAAACACAGTATTTAAGGAAAAACAAATGACACTGACACTCAAGCTTGCTTATGACGATTACCTTGAGGATCCCTCAATCCAAGGTAAGGCGAAACGAATTGCTAACTTCAACAGCTCAATCAAACACTATTTGAAAGCGAAAGGAATTCCAAGGTCCAAGATTAAAGACTGTTTTGAAGATTGCCTTGACTCCATCAAGCTGTCAGATCTCAAGGAGAGCCAAGCCATTTTGGCCCAGTATTTAGAGACGGAAGTGGATGCTGGACGCCTATCTACCGGAACGGCAGGTAACGTCAAATCGGACCTCAATCGCTTTCTAAGCTGCATCTCCTCAAAAGAATACTTCCTGGTGGAAGCTGGCAAGTGGGGCGGGAAGTACGCTCCCCCTGCTCGCAGCGGCGCATCGTTTCATGGTGTTCGCCGGGGCAAGGGTAAGGACCTGAAAAATAATCAGTACGCCTATCCCATCCGCCTATGGCCAGAATACCTTTTAGGACAAGAAGCCCAGCTTGGAGAATATTGGTCGAAACGCGAGGTGCCCGACCGCTTAACACCCCCCTTAAGACCCATCACAGTCAAGGCTCATATTCAGAACATAGCCATGTACTTTGGCTGGCTGATAAACGTCCAGGGCGGCGATTTAAAAGCTCTTGGGGTAACGCTGGAAGACTTACACACTCCCCCGAGCAGCCTGCAGCTAACAGAGGCCGATCTGACCTTTGAACTAATGGCTGAACCGGTTCTTCTAAATCGGTTTATAGAGTGGGGCTTGAATGAGCGCTGGGTGGATACTGGCAAGTCTCCTAACGGTTACTCCTGGGCCATACGCATGGCGACGACGGGTAAGAAGATTGCCCAGCAGATGCACCGTAAGGCAGAAGACTACGACGAAGTAGAGCAGGTTATTCAGATTAACCGCATCCTGAAGCGACTGCGGCGACGGGCTGAGATAGAGCCCGAAAAGCCCGAGGAGATGCCCCCGGACTTTTGGACGATCGCAGTAGCGGTTGAGTGGTTGCGCGACAGCTGCGCTCCCCGTCATCGGAATAGACGTGGTGCCCGCTATGGCACCCGCCGTCGTAAAGACATTGCCATTTCTCGCTCCTGGCAGCGGTACATGATCTGCGCACTCCTGCTGTACTGCGCTATGCGTCAACGGGAAATTCGGGAACTGGAGTGGGAGCGCACCTTATTTCGCCGAGAAGATGGCTACTGGATAGTGCTTGGCCCCGATGATCACAAACACGGGTCTAAGACAGGCCGAGATCGGGAATACCCTCTCCCAGAGCATTTGACCGAGGACCTGGATGAGTGGTTGCAGGTTTGGCGGCCTAAGATTGCCGCGATGGCAGCCGAGCGATACCCAGACCAAGCTCATAATCCCAACCTTGTTTTTTGTTGCTTAGGGTCCAACTCCAACCCTGAAGCGATTGGTCAACCGCTAAGAGATTGCGGTATCTACAACCTGGTTACCACTGCCATGTACAGGGCAACCTCCGCTGTCTTTGGCAAAGGGCTCTGGATAGGTCCTCACCGGTTTCGTGATATTGCCGTGACCCATCACCGTACCAATGGCGATCCAGCTCAGGAAGAGCCCTTAGCAGAGGCGATGGGGCATTCCAAAGAAACAGCCAATCGCTATTACAAGAAGCTGTTGTCAAGGCAGATCACGAAGAAGGTCAAGAACTGGTGGGGACGCGCGAAGCACCTCCATCTAGACCCCGACAAGCCAGCCGGAAATGATCCGTTTCCGAAGAGCGCTTAGAAGCCCCTTCCTCATCCAATCGTCAGCGCCAAACACCGTTATGGCGCTGACCCCAAGGGTGGAGCCATCCCCTCGGCTCCACCCTCAGCAACCACTAGAAACAAGATTTGGAACAATGCACCCAAAACGAAAAAGTTTTGCTCCCATTACTGAGGAGCATGAGTTAGACCTGATGCCAGCTGCTGAGAAGCTCTGGCGGGAGCTAATACGCCGTCTTCCAGCAGGCAGCGAGCAGGAGATCTGGCTCGATAAGATCGAGCTTAAGCACCACCAAAAAGCGTACAGCCTTCGCCAGAAGAGGAGAGCTCTTGATCAGTTGGTCGAGTATGAACTAGTCGAGATTTGTAGGGCTTATCCAGGTAAAAGAGCCTATCGCGTCATTGCCTGGCACCCTGGTAGGCGAACCTGGCCCGAGTTTCAAGGTAAGGACAAAAAAGTCCCCGAGGGGACAGAAAAGTCCGCTGCAGGACAAGAAAGTCCAGAAAACAGCCCTCAAACCCTTGAACCGCCGTCCTCTTATACAGAGAAGAATTCAGAGAAGAATTTAGAGAAAACAACAGAGAACAGTAGCTCAGAAAAATCGGAACCGGTTGTTGTTTCTGAGGATTTTGATTTTTCAACTCCATCGGTACCTGAAACCTCAACAGGGGACACTGTTAGCAGGCATGATTCAACAGCTGTTTTGTCCCCCGGCTACGTTGATGACCAAAGTAACCAGTCTCTGTCAACAGCAGAGGACCTTGCCAGGGAGAAACCTTTCCGCGGCAGGCAAGCCAAGCAGGCTCATCATTTTGAGGACATTAAACATCAACTCCAGCAGTTTGAGGTTACTGATCCAACTCTTCTAGAGGCTCTGTCACGCTTACGGGCATTTAAGCTTAAAGAGCTAGACGAGTGCTTGAAGGGGCTAAAGCCGCAGGATAAGAGACAAGTGCAATCAGCTGCTTTTGCTACGGCAGAAGCAATTGCTGAGGGGCGGGTCCAGTATCCTGCTGACTTTCTCAAAAAGGCTATCGAAGTAGGCTTCACCCCGAATACTCCGCCTCCACCCAAGAAGGACGAGTGGTGGTGTTTAGCAAGTCAGCAAGAGAAATTTTTGCATTACGGTCGTATAGTGAACGGCGAACATATGGTTGCTGCGGATCCTGATCACTGGGGTAAGCGGTCGAAGTTGGAACACTTGCTGCCTCTGAGCCTGCTTCAGTCACTTAAGCCTAGTGAAGTCGTTGCAATGCGAGAGCTATTTCAGCATCTCTTGCGGAACGACTTGGAAGCTGTGGAGTCAAATGTGTTTGTGCGGTCCGGGCGAGTGAAGTTTGTACGGGAGGACTGGAACAACTCATAGAGCAACTGGGCCTAGAAGGCAGCCATGTACAGTCGTTTGTGCCAGTGCTAAGCAGAACGCAGCCTTTGCTCAGAAGGTGGCAATTAACTGCGATCGGCGCAGGGCTCACCTCTGTTTACATCTGCTAACTATGCTTTGCCAAGCCTATTGCCCAATGCCTGTACCAGAACGGTGAGGAACGCTAGCTCTAAACGAGAGGCGGGACCTCACTTCCATACATCCCCGCCGTGTCTCACAAAAATAGCGACTCCAAAGCCTCAGCCGAATCCCGGCGGAGAGCCTACGTAAGCTCGGCTAGACGGTGCCAGCTCGCGCGGCTATCAACAGAATTACAAACGATGTGCTGGCAATCCCATGGCGGTGGTTTGGGTTTTGAGGCGTGTTGGCAAGAAAAAGCCCCTGGCAACTTGCCAGGGGCAGCACTTTTACTGAGCTAGACATTAGCTCTTAAGGCTATGCCAGAGCTCGGAGACGGGGGCGATCGCTCTTCGCCCAACCCGAGCGGGCATCCTGATACTGACTGATATTTTGGTAAGCCCCGCTAGCCGTCCTTGGCAGCGGATTTTTTCTGCTGCTTAGCTCAAAAAGAGAAACGCGTTTCGGATTTAGAAGAGATCGCACTTCTGGCCAGCGGCAGGCACCTTAGAGGGAGCCGTAGGGCGAAGTATGGACGGCTCGATTTAGGGGTGGTCGCTCTGGTACAGGGTAGACTGCGGAGCAATAGAAAGCCCCTACCGGTGCAGGTGGGGACATAAGCTAGACAGAGACATGGTTCTACGCCCCTCTAATCGCCTTGATGATTTCTACGGCTTCCTGGTAATCGCGGCTGCTTTTGCTGCGAATGCCAAACAGATTGCCAACGATCCAGTTCTGCGACTTCCCCAATCGCAGCGCTTCCCTGATGGCCTCCTGGGTGACGCCTTCGGAGGCATCAAGGGGTAATGGGGTGAAGGCCTGCACGGTCTCCTCAAACAGCGCCACCTCGGCAGGGTCAACCTCAGCGGCTCCTTGGACCGCTCCCTGGACTGGTCCAGAGAAATGCCCTTGGACTGGTCCCTGGACCGCCTGGACCGCTGGTCCTATCTGGCCTTCAGGCGTGTCACTCACGGCTGCCCCAGTGCGCTGCCGGCGGGGGTAGATGCGCTGGGCAAAGTGCATCCCCTGCATCATTGACTTGAGCGATTGCTCGCGGGCTGCTGCCTCGGCCTCGGCTCTAATCTGCTGCTGCAATGCCTCGGGCAGAAATGGAGATCGCTCGAATTGCGGCCCCTCATCTTGCGGGGTGGCGGGCTCTGCTTCAGTTGAGATCGCACCCAATCTGGTAGCGGCACCGATGTTGCCGCGCTGGGTCTCTGCCTCGGTCTCTGCCTGCGGCTGTGGGCGTGGGGGCAGTGCCAGGGGGAGGCGGCTTTTGCCACTGAGTAGCGCCTGGGCTGCATCACTCAGCTGTAGCTCGCGGGCTTTGGCTATCTGCAGCTCCCACTTCACCTGCTCAAGGCCAGCTTCGGCGATGTACTCCCGAAGCTGCCGTTCATTGAGCAGGTGGGCAATGATGCCATCTTCTACCGCTTCGATCTGGTCGCTGTTGGCCTCATTGGCTAGCCAGGCAGAGTAAAGCCCCCAGGTGAGGGCGGCTAGCGCTGTGATCGGGTTCAGCAGGCTGCCGAGCACCAGGGCAGCCCCAAGGCCAGCGCCGATGTAGAGCTTGGGATTGTGGACTGCTTCAGCCCTATCCTCTGCAGCATCAAGCCATAGGTGTGACCTTACGATTTGTCCGTTCATTGAGTTCCCCTTTGACTAAGCAGGGAGGCCTGCTAGAGCCTCCCCATGTGCATTGATGGTTAGGTGTTAGGCAGTAGCGTGAGCGCGGCGTAGGTAGTAGGCCTGCATCCCCAGGAACAGGACAAAGCGCACCATCAGCTCAAAGACAAAGAGCATTACCAGAATGAGCGCCACATTGGCCCAGCTGATGAGATTCCATTGCCCAGTGAAGATGACAAACACCAGACGCCCAAAGCCCCCTTCCACCGGCGGGAAGACGCTTAGGCAAATAGCGGTGTCAACGATGTAGGCAAACAGGCTGGCGCGGTTTGCAGCTCTGATAGAGAGCAGCGGGAAGTGGTTATACCAGAGCTTTAGCTGCACCAGGGCGGGGTCGTCCTCATCGCGGATCTCCAGGTAATCGGCAGCGTCGGCCTCGGCAGCGATTAACCGCATCAGCCTGCGGTCGTGCTTGAGCAGAATCGGGTAGGTCTCTGCGGTCTGAATCAGGCCCCAGAGAATGACCCCGGTGAAGATGCTGACCATACCGAGCAGGCGATTGGCAAAGAACCCGGCGATACCGTTGAGGCTGAAAACCTCGGTCAGGACAAAGAAGCTCACTTTGACGTAAGGTGTGGCGTTCCAGCAGGCAACGATAACAGCCACCAGGACGGCCAGCCAGTAGAGCAGCTGCCGCGCGGTCATGAGGCCGGAGCGCGGACTATTACCCCAGCGGGTGCGAGACTTGGGCTGCTCCTCCTGGCGCGGGTGGCGGGTGTAGCGATTGCGTTGTGCGTATCTCATAGGGAAGTCCTCAAAAGGGTTGTCTGAAGCGATTTAGTAGGCAGTAGGCAGGCCGTAGCTGGCCCCCCCATATTGGGCAAGGGCATCCTGCACCAGCTGCCGATTGCCGGTGAATGCCATCTTTTGGACCACAGCCGGAGTCGTCGGGTCGTTGTCGTCATCCACCAGGACCCCGGTGTTGCCGTTGGCATCGGCCACCACGGTGCCTGCGGGCAGTGGCTGGCGGGTCAAGCTGTCGAGCACCGGCTGATTCTTGGAGAGGGTGACGTAGTGACCCTGCGTCGCCAGGTCCACGACGGGGACTACTCCCGTGCGGTAGCGCTCATCTGCGATCGCAGCTTTTTGCTCTGCTTCCTGCTGGGCCAGCTGCAGCTCGGTCATGTCTTGGCCGATGCGATCTGCTTCGGCGCGGGCCCGGGCAACTTCACCCGAGAAGCTTTTTAGGTTGCCAAGGGAGGGGATCGCGGTCAGGGCAACTAGCCCTGCAAACAGTAGGTGAGGGGTTTTGAGGTTCATAATTGGGTTGTTCCTTTAGTCGAGCGAGATTGAAGGGCAGCCCCCGAAATCGGCCTGAGAAACTGTTTCGGGGGTTATTCATTGGGTTGCTGGGGTTCCTCCTGCCGTAACTCCTCGTATGCTTCAGCCGGCACCTGGCTTTGCTCTTGAAACCAGATGGCTCGGCGTATGCTTTGGCGCAGCGTCAGGGGTTTATCGCTAGCTTCGCGAATCCGCAGCGCCAGGCACATGGTGCGGTTGCTTAAGGTAGCTTGTGTCATCGAAGGCTCCATAGAGGGTGAGTAGTGCGATCGCAACCCCGGCGGCTACGCCTACAGCTGCCCAGCACCAGGGGCAGCTGGCTTTCCCAGGCTCTGCAATTGAGCCAGGGCATTGGCGAGAGTCTGCGATTCAGCGGTGGTAGCCACATCAGCAGCACGGGCTCGCTCCCGGTATAGGCGCTGCTCCAGCTGCATTTCCTGGGCTTTGGCAGTGACCGCTTCGCGGGCTTGGCGGGTTTGTTGGAGGCGGGCCTCGCGGGCGGCAGCATCCTGATCGAGGGCGGTGATGACGGTGTCAGCGACTGCCAAGAACTGTTGAGCGACTGCGAGGGGGTCGTCGATTACTAAAGAACTGCTGTCGCGAAATTGGGTGAGGTCAATTTGCATTCCGCCAAACTCAGGTACAGCTAGAGAGGTGCAGTGATTACCCGACTCGACCGTGACCTGGGGGACGGTAACGGGCCCCTGCACATTTAGGGCTTGCTTTAGCGATTTATAGGCTTCAGGGGATAGACCACTTGTGGTATCAAAGCCTAGCTCGCGGGCTTTTTTGCTCACAGTGCCTTTGTTGATGCCGTGACGGCGCTCAAATTCTCCAAGAGAAATATTCATCTGCAACACCTTTGCAACTATTGCGGTAACTGGTTTTGAAGCCTTTTTGCCCGTTGCCAGCCGTTGAAGTTCGTTGAACCAAGTTACGGGCTGGCGTTGGGGCGTTGCTCACATAATGCCAGTGTATACAAAAAAATGGATTGAATGCTAAATTTATGGTGTTAGATCTAAAAGTGTTCAGCTATGACAAAATTGGTTGCATAAGGCGCACAAACATGACATGCCAGCGACGATAAGGATCAACTTCATCTACATGACCCCTATAACAATGGAGCGCTTCAATGCCGCTTCTGAGTCTTTAGGGTGGGCCTATCGGTCATTAGCCCAGCAGGTGATACACGGCTTTTTTGCCAAGCACAAGGATTTCTATATTGAAGCCGCGCTTAAAGATGCCGCTGCCAGGGGAATGCCCGAAGAGGACTATTACAAAGTTCTCCGGGATGGGTCAGAAGATGATTTGGCTAGATATGTTGCCGGCCGCCCTGGTTTTGGGCCAGCACCACTCGACCCCGTAGAGCCAGTGCCAACAGGTCCAGAGTTTAGGCAAAAATACAACACGATTAGCTTGAGCAGCTACAACTATTGCCTGCTCAAGGTTTGCCGAATCGTGGATACAGGGCCGCTGACTCAAGTGGTGTCGAGAATTGTTCGCTACCACTTTGAAGATTCCGGCTACTGGGAGAAAAACTATCTGCCTCAAATTGCGGCAGATAAAGCTTGTAGATTCAGAGTTTAGGAGTTCAGACTAATGCCAGAGCTAACTGCAGAATCCGTACAGCAAGCTATTGACGCAATCCTGAAGGTGCTCGGGGATCCAACATCTGGGCTCCATGCCGAAGCACTCAAAGCTTTCAAAGATGGTGATGAGAAGACAATCAGGTATCTAGCAGCTGTCAACTTGGCAGACAACTACTGCAAATCACTTGGCTACCTGATCTCGGCCCCAAAACTTCTGCCTACCACGCCTGTCATCCTAGCTGAGGCTGCGAGGTCTGCTGCTGACTTTACTAAAGAGCGGACTTTGGCTGAGTTAGGGCAAGCGATCGAGGGGGCGTTGAGCCAAAGCACCGTGGTTACTGGAGTGGGAGCCTAGTGGCTGCCGCAAGATTCAGGGTTAATCCATGAGCAAGCTGGCACTTAATGCAAGGCTAGTCTTGATCGCCCAGATGATATGACCTAAAGTTTGTCCAATTAGCGCAATACAAGGAGGTGATGAGTTACTGAGAGCTAGATCTGAAGCGAATACCCCCCATACAAAGCAAAAACGTTAGCCCTCTCCGCCAAGAAAGTAAGCTAACGCCCTGCTGACAACCACACCCGCAACGCGGGAGGGATTCGTTTTTTAAATTTTCTGCTCACATCCTACCCCAGCAGATCCACTTCTGCAATGGGGACAGCTGTTCTATGGTCGCTTAGCCAAGCTAGCTGAGCAGAAAAGCCTTGAAATCTCGTTGCGGGAACGATGCCCCCGTACAAATAAACCAGGGGCGGTAGCCCCTAACTTGGAAATGAAATTAATTTCTTCCCCTAATAGGAAGTGCTTTAGAGACGAGTTTGTTGGCACTAAGAGCAGCTCCATCCCCAAAGCATTCAAGACCCAAAGCGAGCCTTCCTGGCTGCTTCAAGACTTCCGCAAAAGCGCAGTTCCAGATTCTCTAACTGAGGCCAACGTCTCTTGGATTGACGGAGACGCAGCAGTTCAAGCCCTGGCAGAGCACAAGATCGCGACCGTACAGAAGGTCACTGAGTACATCACCCGCCCAGCTGCTCGCATTCTGGAGCATTACCGCTTTGCAGCTGCTGGCGGTTGGATCGCCTACGGTTGCACTTTAGATGGTGAGTCAGCGGAGGTACCCTACTTCAAGCCCATTGAACCCCGGCAGGAGCCCCGAGACGGCAAGCTACGGGTCATCAAGTATGAAACCCCAGCCAGGCTGCCAGCACTGCCGCTGCTGCCCTTTGTTGATGAGGAGACGGCTCAGACTATCTATGCCCGCTACGGTGTGCGACCGCAGGAAGGTGAAGGCTTTTGGGACGTGGTCTGGCGGTGCGACTTGCCAGTGGCCATTACTGAGGGCCTCAAAAAGGCGCTGGCCCTGATGGCCCACGGCGTGCCCGCGGTCGCACTGCGAGGCATTACCCAGTGGCACCTCAAAGGCAGCGACGAGCTGCACCAGGTCGTCGCCCATTTTGCCAGTCAGGGCAGAGCGCTCTACATCGTTTTCGATGCGGATGAGCGCCCCCAGGTGATCCATGACATCCGCCGGCAGGTGCTGCGGCTGGGCTCTGTACTGGAGCAACACGGATGTAAGGTGTTTGCCCCGATGTGGGACTACGAACAAGGCAAGGGCGTTGATGATGTGCTCTACGCCAAAGGAAATGAAGCCCAATCCTGGTTTGACGAGCTGATCAGGGATTGCCCCACGCTCAACGACTACAAACGTCAGGGCCAGGTAGCCGCTGCGATCGCAACTATTCGGCGGCACAACAGCCTATCCTTTCCCATTGAGCGGGAAACAGAAGGTGAGTATATGCCGGCGCTGCCAGAGCTGCAGCAGGGTGCAATCCACGTGCTCGATGCCCCAGTCAACTCTGGCAAGACTACGCGCATCGGCAAGGACTGGGTCAAAGCTGCGATCTCGCGCGGATGGAGGGTGCTGGTGCTTTCACCTTTGAACTCGCTGGGCCAGCAGACTGCCAAAGACTGGGGCCTGCCCCACATCCACCACTTCGGCACCAAGCCAGAAGAGCAGCAGGCACTGTGGGCCTCCGTTAGCCATGACGGTGGCGTCGTGATGTGCCCAGACTCGCTGCACCGCATCCCTGACTGGTTCTGGTCAAAGCCTGTACTGTTAGTGCTAGATGAGGCGAATCAGGTCGTTGAGCACACGGCTCAGGGCGATACGCTCGGCCAGCGCTACGCCGATATTTTGGAACGTCTATCCGCTGCAGCTCAACATGCGATCGCCACCGGTGCCATTGTGTTGTCTGAAGCGGGCATTCCTGATCGCGCCGTGAAGTTTGTCCAGGCCCTCTCTGGCGCTCAGCAGGTGCGCGTCTTCCGGCATCGCAAGCAGGGCATCCCCTGGGAGTGCACTCTGTTTTCTGGCCAGGCGAGCGGGTTCCGGGCTCAGGTGCTGGCCAGCATCGCCCGGGGTGAACTCATCCTGTTTGTTACCAGCTCGCAGCGGGAAGGGCGGCGGTTGCAGGCGGCGATCTCTAAAGAGCACGCCCACAAAAAGGTGGTGCGGGTTGATTCCGAAACTAATGAGCAGGGCGCGTTCAACAGCTTCTTCGAGGCCCCTGACGAGTGGCTGCAGGTTCATAGGCCAGATGTGCTGATTCTCTCGCCGTCGGCAAAATCAGGGGTCAGCATTCAAGGGGGCATATTGACCGAGGATGCTTATTTCAGCCAGGTGTGGGCCTACTTCCCCACACTTGGTACCGATACTCACCTGCAGATGCTGGGGCGCTTTCGGCCCTCAGTGCCCCGGTTCATTTTCTGCCCACCCTTTATCCTGGCTGGTGGCGACGAAGGCCTGGCCAATCCCCGCGCAGTTAAGCGGCGGCTGATGGCTAACCTGGAGGGCATCTCTGGGGTATTTGGCCTGCAGGAACTGACCCAAGGTGGTGAGAGATCAGAGCATCTGCTGACCATTGAGAGCGCGGTGCTTGATTACCTGGCAGCCGCAAAAACGGTCACCGGCGCGCAGAAGTCGATTGCTCAGCAGGCCCTAGCTGCCAGGCTAGAGGCAGACGGCCACACCGTGCGTACTGTGCAGGTGCTCAAGGACCAGAGGGCCTGTGACTTATGGAAAGCCATCGATGAGCAGCTGTGGCGCTCTGACGCCGAAGAAATCGCGGCGCTTCAGCCTAGTGACCAGCAGGATGTCGAGTGGGCATTCAAAGCCCTGGGTGGCAACGACACGAGCTACGACGTGCGCATGATGGCCCATAAAGTGCTCTGGCGTGATGAGTTCCCAGGTGTCACCTTTGATGATCCCGAGGATGTCTACCAGGCCCTGACTAAGGACTTTGGCGCAATGCGACGCGGCGTTTTGATGCAGGCCCGCGCCGAGAACCTCAATGCAGCTAAGGAGCAAGACCGGCAGGCAGCCACGAATGTGCTCTCTGCCTCTATCAGGGCTCCCCACCGGCTGCCGAAGAACTTTATCAAGGCCACCCTAATTGCCAAAACGGGAGTTCTGGCGTTGCTCGATGGATCCTCATGGAGCAACGTCGATGCGAGAGCGATCGCCGTCAAGAAGGCAGCGCTCTACTGGGCAAAAGAAATCTACTACTGGCTGAAGCTGCAGGTTAAGCCGGAGCAAACCCCTTGTGAGATTGCCAACAAGCTGATTCGCAAGCTCGGGCTCAAGGCGGTGGCCACGGCTCGCCCCGGTAAGCGCTCCCAATCGAGGAATCGGCTTTGGAGTATTGAGGACGCTCAAAATCCCACTAGAGTCAAACTGCTAGAAGCATTGCGCCGTAAGTTTTCCGGCTCGGTGTCCACGATTTGTAATAAGGACTCTGAGATCCCTGATCAAATCATGGACACGACTCAAACAGAGCCCCCCAACGAAAGGTTGGTGGAATCAGCAGGGCAGGTGAACAAGGTGGCTCAACCCCGTGCCATGTTGTGTCCGCTGCGGAAGGCATGGGAGGCTTCTGGGTCGAGTTTGCCAGAGCTAGCGAGAACGGTGCAGGTCGCTCCGGTGATGTAGTTGAACGGATTGAGAAAAGCACCGGTGGCGGCGGTTCCTCTGGCAGTAACTGTAACAGTTTGCCTGGTTGTGCCTTTCTAGAACGTGACAAACTGCGGCAACAACAATGACAATAGTTTAAAGGTTTAATACCTTTAAATATTTAACCTATTTCGCAACTCATCGGCATTGCGCACTTCGGACCAATCAACGTCTTGAGCTTTTAGCAGGTCGATCGCAATCCCTATTAAGTGTTGTGGGTAGACACGCTGATCCGGAGGTACAGGCTTGCTGTTGTTGTCCCTAATCTGCTGAGCCGTATCTTGAAGCCACCGTTGCTGATTCCGGTTAATCTTGATGTTCACGTTGGTTAGCTTGTCTGGGGGCTTATGCTTAGCCTTTGCCTTTGGCTTCACTGGTGTTGCCACCGCTGCGGCAGGTGTTACTGGCTCGATTGGCGGCGGGAGAATCTCCTGCCTCTCCTCTAGCTTTGGCTCTGCTGCTGGCTGGGTTTCCTGTCCCTCCTCTTGGGCAGACTGCGATCGCACTCCCCCAAATTGCCCTAGCTTCATGCCACCGAGTCTCGGTTTTGTGCTCATTTTCCTAACCCCCAAATCTTTTTGACTTCTCTGGCCAACGATTTATAGGCATTAGCCCCGATAGATTTGCCGTCGTATTCCTTAACTGGTACTTGCTGGGCTACAGACTCGGCGATCGCGATGTTCTCTGGAATGGTGGTGTGCAGCAGCCGGTACCCAAAATCTTCGGCTCCCTCTATGAGTAAATCATCGGCCTCCCTGCTCAGTACTAGGCGCGACTTGTACCGTGTCCTTAGAACTTCGATGGGAATATCAGGACGCTCGTTACGGATGAGTTGAACGGCCTCAGAGATGCCTTTGAGTGAGGCTGGCTCAGTCAAAGTGGGCATGAGTACCCTATCAGCGTTCAGAACTGCTTGTACCGACGCCAGTCCTAGGCTAGGTGGGCAGTCCATTAAACAAACATCAAAACCTATTAAACCTTTAAGAGATGATGCTATTAAGTCTTTATCAGCTGATAGCTGAAACATGCCAATGTCACCGGGAACTAGGGCCAAGTTCTTAAGATCTGTTGGTAACGGTTCAGCTTTGCCCTGTAACCAATCCAAAACGGTCGGTTCTGCCCCATCCATACCGAGGCTGAAGCTAAGGGTTCTCTGACCGTCAAGGTCTACCAGCGCTGTCTTCAGCTTTGCAGCCGCAAGTTCTGCCCCTAAGTTTTGAGTGGTGCAGCTTTTCCCGGTTCCACCCTTCAAATTCCATATCGCAATTTTCAGCATGGCTACCCCGCACGAATGGATGAACCATACAACGATTAAGGTCTTCTAAAAATAACTGTTAATTCTATAAAGGTTTAATACCTTTATAGAATTAACAGTTATCGAGAAATTCTGCTGACTACTGGCTGGGGTGTTCTGGAGAAAGGTGACGTTGCGATCGCAAATCCAAGTTCAAGGATACACTCCAAACTATAAACTACTAGTTGTTGACAACTATAAACTATTTGTTTATAGTTGTCTCAGTTAGAGGTTTAAGGTGCTTCAGGAATCAACGCTAAATGAGAGTCAGAAGAGTTCAAGAGCTAAATATTCCAGACCTTTCAGATAGGCTACTAGCAGCGCGTAAAGCCTCTAGGCATAGTTTGCTGGAGATATGTAGACGCCTAGATATCACTCCTACTTACTGGTACAAGCTGGAAAAAGGGGAGGCCAGTACAGTTAACTACGATTTGCTGAAAAGAATTGAGGATATCTTGTCACTGGATTTAAGGGTGGACTTTTCTGACGCTTCAGACTTCAACTTTAACAAGGAGCTAAAGATGGACTTGTCACGTCTGAAATGGATTAAAGTCGTCACTCCAGAGAAGGGCTGGCCGCACCACTGGGCAGTTTCACTGAATGAAATTGCTGATTGTAAGGAACCCATAATTCAAAAAAATGGGTTAACCATTCTTCCATTAGGATTCAAACATAAAAAGGCAGAATTGCCAGCAGCCAACGACTTGATGGTCCTTACTCAGCACGCCAAGGTCACCCATGTTGTTGAGTTTCTAGACGACGAGCCTTATGAAGAGGGAGGGTGGTTTCACCGCTATGTCAAGATCGTTTGGTGGAAGCCAGAGATCGATTGGGCAGAGCTCCCTCATCGCAAAGAGGTCCTTGGGTTCGATGTCTCTATTCAGAAAAGCATGCCATACGAATTCTCCTCCTTCGAATCTTTCCAAGAAGCGTGGAATAAGAAGGGAGGGTTAGAGGCTTTTCAGGAGTATGTGGCTGAGCAGTTGATGCAGATCCCTGGTTAAGCCGGAAAGACGCTCACTCCCATCACCTATTTCCTACTCGACGGGCATGCTGAGTTCATCAAGCATCCTCTGTATTAATGGCAACGCTCATCCCCTCTTACAGCGTCTGTGCCTCCTGTATGACTCTAGGCGCAAGACGACTCGCCCAGCGCTTAGAGAAGAAGCTAGAAGACGATTATCTCCTCTGGTATGACATGCCGGTGGAACCCGAGCACCTCCACCCCGATTTCTCCTTCTGCATCCAGGGCGGGGCCTGTTCATCTTAGAGGTCAAAGACTGGAAGCTAGAAACGATCAATGACGTCAACCGACCAGGTTGAGATTATTTCTGATGGCAAGCCCAAGTGGTTACTATGCTCAACTCTGCTTATGGACTCTCAATATATGCTTGAACCCACTGACGAAAACCTGGAACGCTATCAGCGTGAAGCAAATGGTGTGAGATATTGGCACACTGCTGATTTCTTCTTGTATGACAAACCCCTGGAAATTTTTCTCTCAAACCTACTTGATATATACAACGATCTTCTCTTTAACTCAGATGATGTAGATGAAGAGACCGAAATGCGTAGATTCAGTTTCAAGTTTGGTCGGCCGCTTATTCAACAGGCTAGAGAACTGGGGATTGCGCCTAGAGATCTTGGAGAGCAGTTCGACAATTATGCGACTGTCATCTGGCTTCCCGTTTGCATTTGGCAGAAAGACGCATTTGGCAAGATGGGCTATACCTTAATGAATAATATTCCAACCACTAAAGCTACCATTAAAAAGGCATGAAGTAGCCCCCTGAGTGAGATCGCACGCCTGGAGCAGGTAAACCATAGGCCAGCAGTGAAGGTATGAACTGGTTCTCTAAGGCCACGAACGAAGATGAAGGAAAAGAAGGGTGAGAACCGACGTAGGACGTAGGGGCAACGAGTGGCCGCTCAAACGAGAACGATTTTTCTTGAAGCAAGAGGATTTCACCCTCTGAAGGTAGAACGACTCCTTATCGAGCAGCGGCCTCGTGACTTTGAGGTGCGCTAGCTTACGCTCCTTCCATCCAGTCAAAGACTTGGTTAAGCTGCTGCGTGTTGATCAGCCCGTACTGCCACAGCACCATCGGCAGCAAGTTAGTCGTCTGGCCCGCTTGCCGTAGTCCCAATGAGATCCCCTCCGCCGGCACTGCCAGCGTCTCGCGCAGGTATTCAATGAGTCGGTTGAGTTTTGAGGCGGGCATGATCTGATGGCAGGGGGACGACAATTAGTACATCAGCCCACGAGATGCGCAACGAGATTCAATTTGTAAAGCTAGGCGTGAGGCTATGCAGGCATTCCAGCAGAAGTAGCCAGTAGAAAATGACAACGTTAGCCTTTTGAGTTGAGGC
>NZ_JACJQO010000029.1 GCF_014696715.1 Pseudanabaena sp. FACHB-2040 | reverse complement strand
GCCTCAACTCAAAAGGCTAACGTTGTCATTTTCTACTGGCTACTTCTGCTGGAATGCCTGCATAGCCTCACGCCTAGCTTTACAAATTGAATCTCGTTGCGCATCTCGTGGGCGAGTCAGTGACAATTACTTGCCGCTAAGTCCCAAATCGATCCCACTTGAATAGGAATGCCCAGCAGTGGACGATGCGGATTTTCGCTCTTTTGAAGGCTATAGGGTAACCCCTGCAAACCCATTAGATTAAATCAATATTTATTAAATAACTTAGTGAGATAAAACCCTTTCCATTTTTGCTTAGACTTAAAAAAGTGGCCTTAAGCCCAGGCTGTATGGGCGTTTGAGGTCCTTCTAGAACCTACTAACTTTTTAATAGTAGTTAGTGGGTAAGAGTAAATTATTTGGGATATACAATCCTCAGACAATTTGGGCAAACTGAACTGTCCCAAGGCTGTGGCGTGCAGATTTTCGCGGAGACACCCGGATCAGGGGGATAGTCAAAGCGTGATATTGAGATGGCAAAGAGCGAGCCTGTTGTTACTTCAGTAGCACGTCTGGAGGCAAACTTGTTTCAACCGAACTCCAGAGCTTCTGGATTTTTGCAGTCGGGACTGTTGATATTAAAAGAACATCCTCTACGCTAGAGCCGAGGTTTAGCGCTGAGCGTAAGGCATCTTAGGTAAAGACATGGCTAAAGAGATCGCTCAATTTAAGCTCGAAGACGGTACCGCCTTTCTGGTTGAAGTAGATCCACCTAGGACAACTAGAGGGGGATCAATTCAACGGGTGGCTGCTGTTAACGCAGATCAGATGGTCTATCAAGCTACTCAGACTCTTGAGGAAGCCTTAGACACGGTGAAGCCTGTTGCAGCAACTGTCCTATCGAGGCTCCGGTCTGGGCTGACAACCCCAGCTGATGGAATTGAAGTAACCTTTGGGCTCAAACTCAGTGCTGAAGCGGGTGTTGTTTTTGGATCAGTCGGCGGTGAAGTGACCTTTGAAGTCAAGCTTACTTGGGAGAAGGATAAGCCTGAAGAAAAAGAGAGTGCTGATGGGGTTTGAGGAAAGCAAGCAGGCGCTCACACAGATTCACTTTGCTGGCTCCGATGCCATCGCCGGAACTGGCTTTTTGGTGGCTGATAGCTATGTGCTGACCTGCGCCCATGTTGTGAAAGCAGCCCTACCTGCCGTAGAAGAGCCAATTGGGGCCTCTATAGAAGTTACCTTTCCTTTTCTAGGGCCTGCCTCTATTCAAGCGGCGGTTGTCTTTTGCGAGTTTGACGAGTTTGATGGTGGAAGAGATGCCGCCGTGCTGCATCTCCTAGCCCCGTCTCAACTGGCACACCAGCCAATGCCGCTGGTTCCCCTCCTGCAATTTGACAGTGCGGTCGTGAAAGCATTTGGCTTCCCCAATGGAGAGCCGCTTGGCCGCAATTTAATTGCAGTGACCCGGGGAGAAGTCACAGGAGGCTGGATCCAGATAGAGGATACCAAAGGGCCGGGGCTAGCGGTCGAAGCTGGCTTTAGTGGCGCACCTGTCTGGTGCGATGCCTCTCAGGCTGCTGTTGGTATGGTCGTCGCACGGGATCAAGACCGCCCAGAAGCCAAAATTGGCTTTATTCTCCCCACGCAGAAGCTCCAGACTCCCCTGCAAGAGATTCAAAAGCATTCCCTGGCGCAATTGCTGACTGCCCATCAACAAGCCCTAACAGAGCAAATAGCAACCGCTTACAAAATTTGTCGCCCTGACAACTGGAGTGCTCCCTTTCCAGTTGGTTTGGAGGAGATGCTGGCAGATTTGTCTCAGATGCATGCTGAAAGCTTGTCTGCATCCAGGTTGGTTCAGTTTGGAGCCTGCTTATTGAACCAAGCTGAAACTGCCATCATTCGAGCAGAACTGACTGGCTGGCTCGAGAAATATGCAGAGGCCGTAGCCCCCCTACTAAAACAGATGGAGCAGCGGCAGCAGCAGATGTTGCCCGCAACCACGCCCTCAAGCCCTTGCTTACTGGTTAACGTGCAGGCCGATAAAACCTCTAAGGCAGAGCCCTATCAAATCAATGCTTGGCTGATTGCCAATATTAACCGGTACGATCCCAGGACGGGGGAAGGTGCCGACGTTCTTCCTACAGAAGGCTGGCAGGAATATGTGGACGACCCCAGCCAGATTGATCCGCAGGCTGGTATTAAATATGAAGATATTCCCGCGATGATAGCTAGCTACCTCGATCAAGTTGGCCGTCGTGGAATTGACCTGCAAAATCTAACCGTGGAGTTTTTTCTGCCGTTTTCCTTAATTAATAGAGACGTTGAGCAGTGCTGCATTCCGGCAGAATTCGGCTTTCCAAAGCCTTTGGGAATCGACGAAGACTGCTGCCATGTAGTGCTGCGTTCCCAAGAGCGGCTAGAGTTTGCCCGTGGCCTGGCCGCTTGGCAAAGCAAGTGGAAGCAGCTGGATGACAACGGACAGCAGAAGGCTATGAATTTATTCATAAGAGATGAGACTGCTTCTCCTAAGCAACTCCAAAAAGCTCTGCAGACAGCGTTTGGGCTTAAGCTAACGAGGCTTCCTAAAGCAACCAATCAAGGAGAAATTGGCCTGTTGCTAGCTACCGGAACCCCTGCAGCCATTTGGATCCGCTCTAGCGCTGAACATTCCTGGGAAGAGCTTGTAGATACTCAAGTTTTGAGCGGCAGCCTTGGGCAGGTGCCCAATCAGGTTCTGGCCTTGCGGCGTAATACGCTAGAGCTAGATGAAGAAGACGATCTAGAAATGTCTTTAGAGTTGGGGCACCACCTTTCATTTCTGTGGGAAGATCCCCATCGCAGACCGCCCGAGATCACCTATTCCGATAAAAATCTATGACCAGCTGGAGAATTTTTGAAGGCACAGGAATCCCGCATGATGGGCTGGAGCGTTTGCCTGAGCCGCCAGGATGGCGGGCCTTTGAAAATGAACAAACGCTTCAACAGCAGAAAGGCACGACATTCAAGGCCCGCCCCGAAGAAATAGAGCTGGTAAATGCCGCTTTGTATCTACGTCGTCCCCTGCTGATTACCGGCAAACCAGGGACGGGAAAAACCTCTTTGGCCTACGCAGTGGCCCACGAATTAAAGCTCGGGGAAGTGCTCTACTGGCCCATCACCACTCGAACAACGCTTAAAGATGGGCTTTATAGCTACGATGCGATTGGTCGCCTGCAGGACTCGCAGCAAAAGGGGAAGCAGCCCAAGAGCCAGGTAGAAGCCCTGCAGGACATCGGCAAATACATCCGGCTCGGGGCTTTAGGAACTGCCCTACTGCCCATTGAGAACCCTCAAAAGCCTCGGATTTTGCTAATTGATGAGATCGACAAAAGCGACATCGATTTGCCCAACGATCTGCTTCATGTCCTTGAAGAAGGACGCTACCGCGTTCCTGAACTGGAGCGCATCAAAGAAATTCTCTCTGAAGTCCAGGTCAGTACCGCCTACGAGCACCAGGAACCCCTTGCCAAAATTCGATCTGGTCGGGTGCAGTGCAATACTTTTCCGTTCATCATTTTGACTAGCAATGGCGAACGAGATTTTCCGCCCCCCTTTCTGCGACGCTGCATTCGGTTAGATATGCGAGAACCCAACCGGGAAGAGCTCGCCGAAATCGTTGAGCGCCATTTGAAGGACGAAAACATTCTGCAGGAAGCCGATGCCATCATTGCAGCATTTTTAGAGAAGCGAGATGACGGGGGTTTAGAACTCGCTACTGATCAATTGCTCAATACGATTTACCTACTGCGGCAAAAAGGTATTCCAACTGGTAAGGATCGAGATCAGCTGCGGGACAAACTGCTGCGACCTCTGTCGGGACCAGGTACCTCATGACAGAGACCTCGGCCTCCCATGCCCATCTCCTTGAGCTCATTACTCGCCTGAAGCAGGCCGAGCTTGATTGGGATGCCGAGAACATTGCCGATCTAGTCTGGCTGTCACGCTATGTGGAGGGAACTGCTAGACGGCCCAGGTCTTCCTCTCCGCCAAAAGCTTCACCCACGATTCCTACAATTCCTCCACCCGATAATTCCCCTTCCCCACTGCCGGACCCCCCTCCTGGTGTGGGACTGTATTCCCCACCTCAGCAGTCCCAGGTGCAAAGGAGCGCCCCTGCGAAGCGCGGGATTCCCTTCCAAGCACCGACAGCTCCAGCCCTGCGCCAAACCCTGGCCCTGGGGCGATCGCTGCGGCCCTTGATGCGTCGGGTTGATTCTTATACCCAAGACGTTTTAGACGAAGAGGCAACTGCTGAGCAAACGGCAGAACGCCAATTCTGCATGACAGTTGTACGGCCTGCCCAAGAGCGCTGGCTGGAAGTTGCTTTGGTGGTTGAAGACTCAGCCTCAAGCTTTTTGTGGCAGGAAACCATTCGAGATTTCAAGCAGATCTTAGAACGCCAAGGTGCTTTTCGATCTGTCACGGTGTGGCATCTGCAAGCCTCGGCTCAATCGATCAAGCTGTTTTCCAAGCGTCCTAGTCAGATCAAGCAGCAGCAGGCGCGCAGCCCCAAAGAGCTAGTCGATGCAGCAAGGCGGCGATTAATTTTGGTAGTGAGTGACTGCATCTCTGCGGCCTGGCATAGTGGGGCAATCCATAGAGACTGTCTTGAACTGTGGGCAAAGACTGGCCCCGTGGCAATTGTGCAGCTGCTGCCCGGACACCTCTGGAAGCGAACTGTTTTGAGTGCTGGTTTGGCCGTGCAGCTGGGGGGCCGAGAACCCGGTGTTGCCAACCATTACCTTATTTTTCAAGAAGATCCGATTGGTGCTGATAAAGAGGCGACCGGAGGTCTAAAACTGCCCGTAGTCACACTAGAGCCAACGGCTTTAGTGCAGTGGGCCAAAATGGTATCTGGGTTTGGCGAGAGCGGCGCAGCAGGAGTTGTGTTTGACGAAGGTTGGCAAGCCCTACAGCCAAACATAGAGTCTCAACTGCCACCGCTTAGGCCCGAGCAGCTAGTGAAGCGGTTTACCACAACAGCATCGTCGGACTTAACCCGGCAGTTGGCAGGCATGATGGCTCTGGTGCCAGTGAGCCTACCGATTATCTACCTGCTGCAAGCAGCGATGCTGCCCGATGTAACGCCACTGCATATGGCCGAAGTCTTTATGAGCGGCCTAATCGAGCGCGAGGAGCAGGACGAACCCTCAACAGCAGAGGCTCAAGCAGACGTAGCTCCAACTCCCCAGACTGAAACAACTTACCAGTTTGTTGAGGGGGTACGAGAGCTGCTTGTAGACGCTGTGCCAAAAACAGTGGCCGAGTCGGTTCTAGATCGGGTCTCTCAGTACATCGGTGAGAAGCTGGGTAGGAGTATCTATAGCTTCACAGCGCTGCTTCTGCTGGAGCAGGAACTGGGGGATGAGTCGGGGCTGGAGCTTGCAAAGTTTGCTAGCCTAACCAAGCAGGTTCTGCGGCGCATGGGTGGTAACTATGCGGCCCTTGTAGACAGGCTGGAAGATCCAAGCGGAGTCCCAGGTGCTGCCTACGCAGCACCGCCAGACATCGCCTTTGAAATACCACCGCTGCAAACCCTGGATTTTATAACGGGGCAGCTCGTTGAAGCCGGTCAGGCAAGCTCTAGTTTTCCGCCTCTTCAGACAGAGGAATTTACTATTGCGACAGTTGTCCTAGAGGTAACCCCCAACCCAGCAGAAAGCGGCTTAGAGGTTTGTGAGTTTACTGTGGCGACCCTGGTGCTGGGGCCAATACCAGAGGGGCAATCTCAATCTACTTCTAACATCCGCCCTTTATCCAAGAGACCACCTCCTCTATCTAAGGGACCGTTGTCTCGGTCGGGGTCTAGGACTAGCGGGCAACAGCAAAATATTGGATGGTTAGTTCAGCGCCAGCAACGGCAGGCTTACCGCCTACTGGACATGTTCACAGATGGCTTGACCTTGGAAATGGTGAGCATTCCTGCGGGCAATTTTACTATGGGCTCTCCTAAGCAGGAACCTGAGCACTCTGATCGTGAGGGGCCACAACATGAGGTCACTGTGGATGCCTTTTTGATGGGCCGTTATCCAATAACGCAGACACAGTGGCGATTTGTAGCTCAACTACCACAGGTAAACCAGGATCTTAGCCTTGACCCGTCACACTTCAAAGGTGAGAACCGCCCTGTGGAGGGGGTTTCTTGGCATGACGCGGTGGAGTTTTGCGATCGCTTGTCGGCCTACACAGGGCGGGAGTATCGGCTGCCGAGCGAAGCAGAGTGGGAGTATGCCTGCCGGGCAGGGACGACAACGCCTTTTCATTTTGGCGAGACAATCACTTCAGCGTTAGCCAATTACGACGCGAGCACCGCTTATAACAATGGTCTTAAAGGGGAGTATCGGAGAGAAACGACGCCTGTAGACCGCTTTGGCATTGCCAACGCCTTTGGCTTGAGTGACATGCACGGCAATGTGTGGGAGTGGTGCCAGGACCACTGGCATGACGATTATAAGGGTGCTCCGGCTGATGGTAGTGCTTGGTTAAATGAGAATGAGAATGCAAGGCGAGTGCGGCGCGGCGGCTCCTGGGACTCTTATCCGTGGTATTGCCGCGCCGCCTATCGCAGCAGCGACTACCCGCGCGGAGCCAGCTTCTATACTGGTTTTCGAGTTGTCTGTAGTGCCCCGAGGCCTTTCTAACGCTTTTTCCCTTTTGCCCTTTTCGGCGCGAAGCGCCTCGAACTTTTTGGTTATGACCAACACCCAAGGACGTCAGCCCAAAGTTGTTATTAACCAGCATCAGGGACAGAACCAGTACTTTGACGAGCTGTTGGGGGAGGGGCTGTCGCTGCGAATGATGCAGATTCCGGCGGGGGTGTTTTTGATGGGGTCGCTGGATGATGAGCCAGAGCGATCAAGCAGTGAAGGCCTTCAGCATGAGGTGCGGTTGAGTACCTTTTTTATGGGTAAGTATCCGGTGACTCAGACGCAATGGCAGTTTGTAGCCCAACTGCCACAGGTCAGCCAGGAGCTTGATCCAGATCCTTCCAAGTTTAAAGGTGAGAAGCGGCCTGTGGAATCCGTTTCTTGGCATGATGCAGTAGAGTTTTGTGCGCGGTTGTCGGCTTACATGGGGCGGGAGTATCGGCTGCCGAGTGAAGCAGAGTGGGAATATGCTTGCCGAGCCGGAACGACAACGCCCTTTCACTTTGGCGAGACGATCACGACGGATTTGGCGAATTATCGGGGAATGGATACCACCGCATACAAATGGTCAGGTTCTTATGGACAGGGGCCGAAGGGAGAGTATCGAGAGGAAACGGTGCCTGTAGACCACTTTGGCATTGCCAACGCCTTTGGCCTGTGTGGCATGCACGGCAACGTGTATGAGTGGTGCCAGGATTACTGGCACGGCAATTATGAGGGTGCTCCGACCGATGGCAGCGCCTGGTTGGGTCAGGATGAGGATACAGAGCGAGTGCGAGTGCGACGCGGCGGCTCCTGGTACGACTATCCAAGGAGTTGCCGCTCTGCCTACCGCAGCCGCAACTATCCACGCGGAGCCAACGACTATGTTGGTTTTCGAGTTGTCTGTAGTGCCCCAAGAGATCTCTAACGCTTTGCCCTTTTGTCCTCTTACCCCGAATTTTTGAACGCCTAGTTTTAAGCCCCTGGCTGACCCGCTGACTATAAAGAATCGCGATGTATTTGAGCTGGAGTGGGAAGAGTAGCGCTAGGCTGCGGTTGGGGTGGGTCGGCAGACGCAGTGGCTCCTGGAACAACAATCCGTTCGCGCAGCGTTGCGAAGCAATGGAACTGCCGCTCCGCCTACCGCAACAATAACCCGCACGAAGCCAACAACAATATTGGTTTTCGAGTTGTCTGTGGTGCCCTGAGTACTCTTCTACTGTCAGAACTGGCAGATGGGAATCTGTTGGGCGTGCCAAGAAGAGTGCAGACCCGCTTCGGTGGTGCTTCTGGTTTTGTCAACGAGAGCATCCAAAAACCAACCTGGGTCAGGTAGCTTGGTAAGCAGTGCTAAACAGTTACCTGGCTCTCTACGATTTCTTTAAAGATGGCAGATTTGATTCTCCAGCGCGAAGACAGGCAGGCTCAGTACTTCATTGAGCAGCTAGGAGAGGGCGTTGGCCTAGACATGATTCTGGTGCCGGGGGGCAGCTTCCTGATGGGTTCTCCAGAGAACGAGCCAGAACGATCAGATAGTGAAGGTCCCCAACATAAGGTGAATGTTCCGAGCTTCTTTACGGGCCGCTATCCGGTTACCCAAGCCCAATGGCGACTAGTGGCGGCGCTGCCTCAAGTAAAGCAGGAGCTAAATCCAGATCCCTCCAACTTCAAAGGAGACTTGCTCCCAGTGGAACAAGTCTCTTGGTATGATGCAGCGGAATTTTGCGATCGGCTAGCTGCACTTGTTAAGAGGCCATATCGTCTACCCAGTGAAGCTGAATGGGAATATGCTTGTCGTTCCGGAACGACAACACCTTTCCACTTTGGTAAAACCCTCACCACCGCCCTTGCGAACTATGATGGCAACCATACTTATAGCGGTGGTCCCGAGGGAGAGTATCGCCAGAAAACAAACTCAGTAGACTATTTTGGCATCGTCAACGCCTTTGGTCTACATGACATGCATGGCAATGTATATGAGTGGTGCCAGGACCACTGGCATAGCAACTATGATGGTGCTCCTACAGACGGAAGTGTCTGGATTAGTGAGAATGAAGACGCTAGACGTGTGATTCGTGGCGGTTCCTGGCTCATCTTCCCTAGAAATTGCCGCTCTGCTTGTCGCCTTGACTTCAATCCACGTGGAGCTAATAACTATATTGGTTTTCGAGTTGTGTGTAGTGCCTCAAGGGTTCTCTAGTGCTTTCTCACTTTTGCCCTCTTTGGGCGTGAAGGGCCTCGATTTCCTTGAGATTATGGGATGGGTAAAGACCGTCTTCTTGAGTGATTTTTAGCTCAGGTTCATGAGGCTTCACCAGTGGTTTACAGCTGTGCTAGGAAGGAACCCTTACAGTAGACCTGGAGCCGCTGGCTTTGTATGGGTATTTCTTATAACTGAAGCAGCCCTGGCAGTCTTTCTGCTGGGGTTATAAATTCTCACCGCAGCCCCAGCTCGCTTTACGGCCGGCCCGTTATACTCATGTACTAATTGTCATTTCACGGCCTTCTGACCATGTCAGCCTCGAAGCTCAACCGCCTGATCGAATACCTGAAAGAGACGCTGGCAGTGCCAACTGATGCGATCTCACTGGGGCTACGCCAAGCGGGTCAGGCAACAAACCTGCTACCGATGGTGCTGTGGCAGTACGGGCTGATCAGTACCCGGCAGCTAAACGAAGGCTTTGACTGGATAGAGCACGCGTAAGCTAACGCACCTCATAATCCCGCTGCCGCTTTTCCCCTGCAGGTTTAGGTTGACGCGGTAGCGCCTTCCGGTGCGGCTTAGCATCTACTACCTCAATCTGCTCCGGCTCCCTAGCTTCAAGAAAAAAGACCCGGCAGCCATCAGGGATGCGGTAGAGCGTAGAGCACTGACAGAGCCAGCCTTCAGTCTGCAGCTGGGTGCCCGCTCGTCTCTTGCCTGCTGGGCGTCAATGGGCTCCTCCCAATCCGTCTCCACAAAAGTCTCTTGAATTAGGGGCATGCAGATTTACCAGGCTTAGAGAATTGGCGTTCGTTCAGTCTAGGTGCTGAAGCCAGGATTGGGTCGAGGGGCAGAGACCGCCTCCCCAACTGCTGAAAGAACCCTAAAGCAAACAGTCCCAGGTAACCCTGGGGCAAGAATATCCATTCGAGCGCTAGAGAGCCAACGGGTAGACGTTGAGCAATGAGGACAAAGTCACTAGTAGATGCACACAAGACTTGTCAAGGAGAATTGCCGTTTTGTAACAATACTGTTACGATGCTTAACATAAGGAAACAAACCCACCCGGAGTCACCCCCATGTACACCACTACTGATGAGCGCGGCATCCTCAACAACTATGCAGTAGAACCTCAGATGTACCTGGCTGACTATCCCGCTCCTGAACAGCAGGAACGCTACAAGCTTCAAGCTGCGATCGCAACCCTGTTAGTAGGTGCCCTGGTGCTGGTTTCCTTAGCCGTGAGCTAACAAGCTTTGCAGACAGGCTTTCTTTTAGACCCCAAGTCAAGCGAGAGGTTTTGATATGGCAATTCTGATTTCTCTATTTATCGTCGGTTGGGTAGCCGTCGCGCTGATCGGCACCCAAGCATACTTTCTCGGTGAGCAGAGCAAGCCTATCCACCCCCGCAACTGGCGCTCTACTTCCTTTGAATCGCTAGCGACCTCCATTACAGGTCAAGCTACCGACTACAGCACTCGTGTTTCGGCCTACAGCGGCGACGCCTACAGCAGTTCCCTACTGCCGAACGAGTAAAGGTTCAGCGAAGGCTCTCCCCTTCTCTAAACAGTGCAAAGAATGAACAGCACCTCGGCCAGCAGGCTGAGGTGTTTTTTTGCTTGCCTAGCGCCTAATGTTACTGATGCGTCTGTCCTGATCGCTCGTGTGCCAGTTGCTTAAAGTTTGGCCTACCTGGTGGACTAAAAGACGATGTGCCAGTTGCCCAAAACCCGCATTCTCTCGTGCTAGCCAAAGCCCAAAATCCTTGATTTAGCGTTGCTTAGTTGCCGTTATAGCAGCGGATCCAAAGGAGCACAGAGGACTCGTTCCTGCTTAAGCGAGCAGTTGGTAAACCGGAAACAGCTGTTTCTGAAAAAAGTGAAAAGAGCTGTTTTCGTTTCTGCACGACAGCCCGGACGAGGTGGATAAAAGCGAACCCTCGTTTTCAGAAACAGCTGTTTCCGGTTTTGTAGGACAACCAGTACGACAGGGAATTATCTTCTAGTTATTTAGGTCTATTTGCTTGTGAATTGACGTAAGTATCAGTAAGATAGACAGCAACGCGCTCATAAATAGGGAAACATCTTCTAGTTATTTAGGTCTATTTACTAGTGAATTGACGTAAGTATCAGTAAGATAGACAGCAACGCGCCTGTAAGGGATGAAGATGCCTGCGCCCCTACGAGTCCAGTTAAGCGAGCAAGACGATCAGAAGTTGCGGGAACTGAGCTTAGCCGCTAGCACCTCGCGCATCGTCAGACAAAGAGCAATGGCCATCCGACTGAACGCCGGGGGCCTGAACGTGCCGTGGATCGCGAGGCACCTAGACCAGCATGAGCACACCATCCGCAATGCGCTGCGGCGCTGGCAAAAGCAGGGCATGGAGGGTTTGTGGGATGCGCCCCGTTCAGGGCGGCCAAGAAGCTGGAAAGAAGAAGACTGGCAAGTCGTTGAGGACTGCTTGCAAGAACTTTACAGACCCACCAGCCAACAACTCTGCGAGACACTAGCCGACGCCCGTCAAGTGAAGCTGAGCTCGCGCCAGATGAGCCGATTACTGAAGAAGAGAGCGGTAGCTGCCCCCCAGGCGCTGTCCGGCCTTCCCGTGCAAGCAGAGCCAGATACGAATAGCGCCATAGAGAGCTAAGCGCCCATTCGAGAGACCTCAGCCAATAGAATGGGAATCTGCCCGCAACTCATCCCAGGACAGCCGCTTCAAGGTACTGCCCGCCATTTTCAGTGAAAGCCACGCCAATATGAGCGCCCCCACCGTCCTAGAAGCCTATGAGCAGTTCAGCCAGAGCGAGGAGTGCCAGGCCAACTTGAGGCTGATAGACAACCTGCGAACCACCTTGAGACGCTACGTGCTGCCCAGCTACGGACAATTCACCCCCACAGAACTCAAAAAAGACCTCGAAGGCTGCCTCGCTCAAATCCCCCTGAGCACCCTCCTGAATCAGGCCACTCAACTGCTTGCCGCCCTAGAGCAAAACGTGAAGCCCAGGAACGCCCAGAGTTTATCGAAGGGAACGGTCACAAACTACCGCTCAGCCCTGCTGCGGTTCTTCAACTGGATATACAGCCAAGGCTGGGAGCAAACCCGGCAAACAGCCGCCGTCCCCGACTACGCCCCCACGGTCCATGGCCCTCAAAGCCAGAGCAAAGCCGTCCCCGAAGAAAGAACTGAAGTCAGCCCCTATAGCCTCAAAGAAGAAGAGCTAACCGACACACTACAAAACCAGCTGAAACAGCTGCAGAGCTTTCTAACCAGCCCCACCGCAGACGACCCCGCCCATCACCCCGTCAGCCAAGACACCTTTAGATCCTACAAAGAAAGCATCTTCTGCCTGCTGGGCTGGCTCAAGAACATCCAGAAAGAAGAGCTAGAGAGCCTAGCACTAGAGCAAGCAACCGACAGAGGGCAGCTAGAAGCCTTCATTGAGTGGGGCATTGAAGAAAGAGGAAACGGCCATGGTTGGGCAACCAACATCACAACCGCAGCTGTTGCCGTCGCCAGGTGGCTCTCCGCCCAAGACCAGAACAACTTCCGCCATCAGCGAACCCAAGCACTGCAAAACATCCTGCAGACCCAGTACTGGGCAGAAAAACATGCCAGAGGCGGCGCACATAAGCGAGCCAAACAAAGCGAAAGCTTGACCTATGAAGAGAGCGTGCAGATAGTCGAGTACCTGAAAGCGTGCTGCGCTCCCCACAACAGAGCCGGCCTGGCGCGAACAGAAAGCGCGATACAGCAATCCTGGCAACGCTACCTGATCACTGCCCTACTGCTGTACACCCCCATCCGGCAAAGAGAGATCCGCGAACTTGAATACCCTGGCAGCCTACAGCGGGAAGAGAAAAGCTACCGCGTGCAGCTCAGCGCCAGCAGTACAGCAAAAAATAGAACCACCCGAGTGCGAAATCTCCTTTTGCCAGAGCACCTGAGTGCCGATCTAGACTACTGGCTTCAGACACTGCGGCCCCAGATAGAAACCGAGCACCAGCGAGTCTTTGTGCGCATTGGCTCAGCTCGACATCCTGAGAACCTAGGACAGCCGCTCACCGACCGCGACATCTCCAACCTAGTCGCCAACGCCACCTCAAGAGCCGCCACAGTATTGTTTGAGAGCCCGATGCGGATCACCCCACAGATCTTTAGACATAACGCCAGCACCCACCTAGCCTCCCTGAAACCGTCAGAGCCGCTCTACCACTAGAAGAACCACCAGCACCCAGCAGCAAACAGCCTCCACATAAATTTTTAAGAACCTATTGCACCAAGCAAAGAGAGGGTGTTTAATTAACGTAACCTTATAGGAAAATATTCCAAGCATAGAGCGTTAAGGCCAAAACAAATCACTAGGCCCTGTAGGAAGACCAAAAAGAGAACCGCCCTTCCTTGAGGGCAACGAGGGGGCCAGGCAACTGGGAGGATCTCGGATCATTCACCCATCAAAAAGGTACAGAGCATGCCGACAAACAACCTTGAGTAGCACGAGCAGCGTTAAACCAACAGCGCTGTGGAGCTTAGAAGAACAACTGAGTGAACAACGCTTGTCAGCTCAGCCCACACAAAAACGTAACGTTATAGGAAAAAGAAGCGCCAGACGATGTTTGTTCATCTGCGCTCGTCCTGATTCCTTCAAGGCACCGAGATATCCAGGCAACCCCAATTGTCTTCCTTATCGCACCGCTAGAAACCGTGAAAAACAGCAACCTTGATCAACAGTTAAAAGCCGTCAACGCCCGGCTCAAAGCCGCCAAGCTAGGAGTGTCCATTCGCCAACGCGGCAACAGCCTTTACATCCGCGCTATGCTGCCGCCTAAGGCGGGTAGTGGTCGAACTCAATGGTACCAACAAGATTTTCCAACCGGCTTCAAAGCTCACCCTGCAGGTCTCAAAGCAGCGGAGAAGCTGGCGAAGCAAATTGCAGGAGAACTCGCCGGAAAGACGTTTGACTGGAGCAACCACGGTTTTACATCCGTAAAAATTGGGGCTCAAAAGACTGTTGCGCAGTGGAGCAGCGATTACAAAGAGCACTACTTCCATCGGCGGCAGCGTACCCCAACTACTGAAGAGACTTGGAATAACCACTATGAGTGTTATCTCAAGCGACTTCCTCAATGTGAGCTTCTGACCGAGGAGGTGTTGCGCCAGGCAATACTGATGACAGAACCTGATAGTTACACTCGCAACTCGGTCTGCATCGCTTATAAAGCACTTGGCAAGTTTGCTGGGTTGAACGTTGAGTTCACCCAAGAGCTTAAGGGGGCTTATTCTGCGAGGCATTCTGCCCCCCGTAGCCTTCCTTCCGATGAGGAGATTGTGCAGGCTATTCGACAAATTCCCCGAAAGGATTGGCGCTGGATAGCAGCGATGATTGCTACCTATGGGCTTCGTCCACACGAAGCCTTTAAGCTGGATCTCTCCTGCTGGCCTGAAGTAGAAGTCCTGGAAAAGACAAAGACAGGGCGACGGACTGTAAGAGCACCACGCCCCGAGTGGGTTGACTTGTTTGACCTGGGTAACCATCAACGGCCTAGAGCCAACTGTCGAACTAATAGAGATTTTGGGCACCGAGTGTCAAAAAAATTCAGAACCTATAGCATACCGTTTCGCCCATATGATTTGCGTCATGCCTGGGCAGTGCGCGCTATATGTTATCGGTTTCCGGTAGAGCTAGCCGCTAAATGGATGGGGCATAGCGTTAAGATCCATACTGAGGTTTACGAGGCTTGGATCAGTAAAGAAACTGAGGAAGAAATTTATAGAAAGGCTATTGCTGATAGCAATCGGCCCCAAGCCCCAACTGTAGTGAGAGGTAGCCAGGACCTAATTCTGCAGAGAAGGGAGACGCCGCTGCGGGAAAAAGCTTTTCATAAGAAGCATTCACGCGAAAGAGATTTAGCTCAAGCTAGTCAATTAAGCCTAAATCTCGAGGGAAGACAACATCCTATGACCCAGGTTCCGAGTCCCTTGCTCGATTAACAGTCCTAGGTTGAGATTATAGGTTTGGCTTAACGTAAGCCTACTTCAGGTGGTTAAGCCAAACAAATATGAATTCGATTCCGGCGACTAAAGAGAAAGGCTTGCGGGAAAGCCTGAGCCAAGGAGTCATCCTCTCACTGGCCCTCTTTCTTACTGTTTAGAAAATGTCTGAAGAACAAAGCCGTAACTTGAGTCCTGACTCTTGGTCTTTATTGAAATGAGAAGGAAGAATCACTATGAATCATGCCTTTGATATGCACCTTATGCAGGCGAATCAACGGCTTAAAGCTGATAAGTTAGGAATTACCATTCAACGGAGAAAAAACAGCCTCTTTATTAGGGCTGTGTTTCCTCCTAAACCTAGCTCAAAACGTACTGACTATCATCAGCAATCCATGGCCACTGGTTTCAAAGCTGAAGTAGCCAGTCTACGTATTGTTGAGGAAGCAGCGAGAAGGATTGCGGCGCATTTAGCCAGCAAAACTTTTGACTGGACAAATTATGGGATCACCCCGGTTAAAACGAATACCGAGAAAACAATAGCAGAGTGGATTGAGGATCTAGAAGTAGCTTATTTTCAGAAACGTCAGCGCACTTCCACTAAGGAGGAGACTTGGAAGAGGCATTACTGGAAATACCTGATGCGTTTACCGCAGGATCAGATACTGACGGTTGATCAGGTGCACCAGGTAATTATAGCTACAGAGCCGGACAGCTTAACCCGCAGCTATTTGTGTCTAGCTTGTATGTCGTTATGTAAGTTAGCTGGATTTGATGTTGAATTTATCAAGGAACTGAAAGGTTCTTATTCATCTAGCAAGCCAGCTCCTCGTGAATTGCCCTCTGATGAAGAGATTGTGCGGAGCATCTATCAAATTCCATACAGACCTTGGCAATGGGCAGCGGGAATGATTGCTACCTATGGTTTGCGGCCACATGAAGTATTCTCCCTAGATTTAACCCAATGGCCGTGGGTAGAGGTAACTGAAGGTACGAAGACTGACTGGCGGTGGGTTCCTCCTCTTTACTCAGAATGGATAGAAGAGTTTAACCTAAGCTTACCTCAATTTCCTAACGTTAATGGCATTGTTAATAGCGATTTTGGTAGGCATGTAGGGACGGCATTCCGTCGCTATAAACTGCCGTTTCGTCCCTATGATTTGCGCCATGCTTGGGCAGTGCGTGCTATTACATTCAACATTCCAGTTTCTATGGCGGCAAAATGGATGGGCCATTCCATTACAATTCATACCAAGACTTACCAAGCCTGGATTAGTAAATCGACGGAAGAGGGGATTTATAATAAGTTAACCAAGCAGTTCAACGAATCGTTGTGACTACACCCGTTTAGTAGTCCCCAAAGACTAATGAGTTGAGATAGGGAGATAATGCTTGCTGTGTCAAGCTGGAACTACTACGAATTCTCAGTGTCGAGGTGCTTTTTTATTGAACAACCTGCATAGCTAGGTGTAGCGGCTCGCAAACAAGAAGCATTGTGCTCGCAAACAAGGCTATTTTGAGCTCAGATTAAGTGCAAATAAGAAGACCTTCAGGCTCACATTATTTGCAAATGAGCTCAGATTAAGTGCGAACAGCTTGCAAACAAGATTTTCGGCTCACATTAACTGGGAATAAGCCGAAAGGCTTTAGCAGCAAAGCAATTCAGCGATTATTCACCACATTGAGTAGCTGCTGTGTTAGGCAACTATCTAAATTTTGAGAAACGGCTTAAAGTGTTGACAGGACGGGACTCTCTACTACTTAGCTGTCCCCAGTGACAGCCCATGAGTCTCACAGATTTCTTACGTTTGAGTACTGTGCCAGTTCGCGAAAGAAGGCCCGTTTTAGGCCAGCGATGTCTTGCAATATCGAGACTCATCTTAAGACAGCCACATTGTGGGGTTAGCCCTCATGGGGCAACGGCGAGTGCCGACGGAAGCGATTTTGGACCTCCGACAACGCTTATCGAAGTTGCCGTCACGTTGTGCTGAGCGTCGTCATTCTGGTGTCTTAGCTGGTTAGCCTACGATTAAAGGCTTTCAGCTTATTCCCAGTTAATGTGAGCCGAAAATCTTGTTTGCAAGCTGTTCGCACTTAATCTGAGCTCATTTGCAAATAATGTGAGCCTGAAGGTCTTCTTATTTGCACTTAATCTGAGCTCAAAATAGCCTTGTTTGCGAGCACAATGCTTCTTGTTTGCGAGCCACTACAGCTAGGAAACACGTTTGAGCAGGAACGCCGGTGTACTAAATATTGCCCTAAATCGGTTCCTAGGTTCAACTACTTCTAACTACATTTGAACCTATTACGCCTCTGCATCTATCTGATGCAGAGGCGCTGTATTTATTGATTTATATAGCTTTAACATAGTTTTATGCGCTCGAATACCTGCAAACGAGATTCTCCATAATTTGCATACATCCCTTTTTCAAAGGGAGGCATCATTTTCAAAAGCCTTGCTACATAAGGCTTTCAGATGTCTACTAAACACTTGCCCTAAAATCTGCCCCAATTGCTTCTAACCCCTAATCTCCCGCTTTTCTGGAGGCACAGCTAGGGCCTGAGCACAGCGTTCTACATGCCACTGCCAGCGGGGTTTACCAGAACCGGGAATGCTGGTGTCACGGTAGTGGTGACCTGCCTTGAAGAGACCGCTTCGTCTCAGGTGCCGCAGTTGTTCTGCGGAGATGCCGAGAAGTGTAGCAGCAGCTTCAGTCATCTGCCAATGGGTGGCAGGCGCTAAGTGGTCTCGAATGCAGGTAGAGTCTTTGACCAGCTTCAACCCGTCATCTCGCTGAATCGTTAATTCAGAATCAGTTTTTGGGGAAGTGTCTAGGCAGATCGTGTAATGCCAGTGCTCATCGTCTTGAAAGCTCATGCCAACGATGCGACCTGAACAGTAGAGGCGCTGTCCAGCCTCATCCCTTTGGCTCCACTTGACGCGCTCTCCAAAGTGGAAGGAAGGCTCGCTGAACTCCTGCCGTTTCGGCACAGCAATAAACCACGCTTGGTCCTGCTCTAGAGCAGGTGCTTTCGTGTTTAGCATCTTCAGTTTCCTTAAAGCTTGAAAAGGTTTTTACTGCGGCTGTTCGTGTCGCTTAGCCGCTTCGTGTCACTTGGCCGCTTCGTGTCGCTTAGTCGCAGTGAAGGAAAGGTGAACCCTGTGATGCGGTGCTCGGTCTTTCCTGCGATATCTCTTGAATCACAACGTGCTTGGCGCTACCAGGTCTGCACAGGCAGGCCTGATTGCAAGGCCCTAGAGATGTCCAGTTAGAGGTTGGGGCCTTGCTAGGGTTAGTCCTGATTAAGCCGTCACGAGCTCATGTGAGAGGGCTCTGCACCAGCTCAAATGGACCGCCGTGTAGGGGCAACCCTCCTGGGAGGGTTGGTAGCTGTCATAGCGCTCGATCTGCCAGGGCCGCATCCTCGGTCTCAGCTTGGTTCCCTCCCCAGTGGCCTCTGCTGCAAAAAGCTGCTGCCCCACTAGGGGCGGTTGGTTTAAGCAGTTAAAGCCGATGCCCAGCTCTGGCAGACCGATATCTTCGAGGTGAACATAGATGTTCTCCTGCGGCACCAGATGCCGGTAGCGCCAGCAGTCCCAGTCGGCCTGATCGCTGCCGTCATCAGGCAGGGCAATCAGAGCTAGGTGAACAGCTGAGATCGCACCCTCCGTCTCCGGCGTAAAAGAATGCACCTGAACCACCTGCCAGCGGCGCTGGTGGCCCATACCGACTGCCTGCCCGAGCTGAGGTGGGGCCTCTGCCCAAGCAAGGCGAATCGGGAATTCATTGAGCTCTCGCTGTTGTTCCTGACAGTACTTAAACAGGGTGATCTGCATGGAAAGCCTCCTAGTTAGGGATAATCGTACTCATTCGCGGGGAAGCGGTCGTCTTCAAAAGGCGTAGCAGCAGGATCTGCGTCCTCCCCATCAAAGACACACATCCATTCGAGAACATGGCCGCCCGTGCTGGCCCCATTGCGCTCGACCGCGACTAGGTGCACCCGCCGCCCTTCGCGCCGAAAGCGCTCCAGCATCGAGTAGCAGCCATCAGCCGTGACAGCGCCATGGATTTCGTACTGGCTGGGGTCGTACTGGCCAGAGAGCAGCACTGGCGGAGCCAGCGGTGTGGCTGGCACTGTAGGAGCCCGAGGAGCCGCAAAACTGCCGCCTGAGGGCAGGCCTATCGGTACCGGTCTAAGTTCACTCGGTTCACAGCCAGCTAGAGCGAGGGCCACGAGAGCAGTAGGCAGAGCAAGACACCGCTTCATAGCTCACCTCCAGCCACTGGTGGGTGTTCAAAGCCGTAGCCAGTGGCAGTGCGGTCCTTGTAGTAGACCACGACCCAAGCAGGCGTGGCAGAGCCCTTGACCTGGTAGTAGTCAGCAGTGGCGCTGCGGTAGTAGGGAAAGCCAAAAGTGCCGACCATATCCCCGTACTGCTGCGGCCAAGCTAAGCCCTTGAGAACGGACAGCTCTGCCGCAGTCATGCTGCCCTCGCTGCCGTAGGGTCTGAGCGGTTCAGGTTGGCCTGCCTGGGCGCTGCTGCCCACGATAGAAGAACAGCTAGCTAGAGTAAGGGCCATCAGGGCATAGGCCAAGGCCAAGTGTTTAAGCCGGGGTTTGCATCCCGGTGGAAGGACGAATTGCGGCATGATTGAGAGACTCCTATCGAGTTCAGAAGGTGGGAGTGTGGCCCCTGGAAACGCTTTGGTCGGTGGATACAGGGGCTTTCAAAGATTGCAGAGAGAGTAGGCTGAGGAGCCCGAGGGCAGTAAGAGCGAGCGCAACGCCTAACCCTGCCCAGGCGCAGTAGACTTTCCCAAGCCCTGGAGGGTTGCGAGGGCCTGCTGCAGTGCGTCGGTCTCTGTGGTCTGGGCCGTGTCAACGACGCGAGCACGTTCCCGGTAAAGGCGGCTCTCTAGCTGTAATTCCTGAGCTTTAGTGCAGACCTGCTCCCTGGCCTGTCGGGTGAGCTTCAGGCGTTGCTCTCTCTGGGTGGCATCGGTATCCATTGCTGCAATGAGCTGGTCAGCAACCGAGAGAAACTGGGTAGCGACTGAGAGCGGGTCATCGAAGACCAGAGATTCGCTGTCTCTGAACTGCTCTAGGCTGAACTCTCCCTCAATAATGGGCACTGCCAGGGAAGTGCAGTGGTTTCCCACTTCGACTGTTACTGTTGGCTCAGCAGTGGGCAGGGTGATGCCATTGAACTGGAGGAGGTCTGCGATCGCATCGTCAGAGTAGACCACCTTTCTTTGGTCGGAGGGGTGCTTGCTTCCCTGACTGGTGAAGCTGCCCTTTCCGTGGTGCCCTTCGTAGCGGTCAACCCAGTTATAAGCAGTTTGGGTAGACACGCCCTGAGCTTTGGCTAAATCCGTCAAAGTTTGCATAAAAATGCCTCAAAGGTTTGCCAAATAAGCCTCAAAGTGCATCAACTATGTTTCAAAGTGCATCAAGGCTTACCCAGTAGAGGCTAACATATATGTCATTTTTTAGTTACTAATTAGTCAAGATAGCCTCAAAAAAGTTACTGTCTAGTTAGTTGCCCTTAAGATTGAGGCGTTAGGATGACTGAGCAAAACGTGGCTAAGCGCTTTTACATTTCGCTGCCTGATGGCATTGCTGATGAGTTAGCACGGTGGGCTGATTCCGAAGGGAACAAGCCCACGACTCTGGCTGCTTTCTTGGTGGAGCGGGCCATTAGGGAACGCCTCGAAAGAATTGAGCAAGCCAAGACTGATAAGTGAGGATCGATCGCAACCATGACACCGACTAGACCGAATCGAAGCGCTTTTAGAGCGCATGGTGCTGCTAAGGATGGGACGGCATGACCAATAGTGACAAGGCGAAACGAGCCCTTGTTAGCATCGGTTCCCCTGCGGTCGAAGGCCTCCAGATGCCAGATGGTAGCTACCGGATGCGCCAGACCCAGGCGGCAGAGTGCATCGGCAGGTCTGAAATTAACGCCCGACGGTTTTTGGACTCAAAGGGCATCAAAGCCTTGTTAAGCGAGGGTTATACGCCCGCAAAAAATGAGACAGAGGTGGAGTCTAAACCGGGACAACTTTCAACCTCGTCTAGCAGGTTAGGTGTGCCCCCATCTCCCCTTACGCCTCAATAAGAACGCTTGCACTAGCTGAGGAAGAGCCTGTATCTTCAAAGGCATCCTGCAGATCTTGTGAAGCGCTGATGGTTGAGATCGCGGAAGATCGATCTAAAATTCTGTGAATACCGTAAAGGAGGTGATGTCGATGTGAAGCAGCCTAAAAAGGTCAAAAACCCCCACTGTTACTAGCAGCAAGGGTTTCAACTGACCTTCGTATCTATTCGAGATAGCCGGGAACCTAACTAGATGCTTTTGCCAGGCGTGACAGTTAGGTAGCCCATAGGGTTGTGCGTCTATATTATCAGCGATGCCAAAAAAGGTGCAATAGTTCACCGGTCGCTGAGCCAAATATTTTCTACGCACAGCTCTCTATCTCTTTCTCCACCAGTGATAGGGAGCTTTTTTGCGGCTCTCTATCTCAACCCCTTCTAGGAGATAGAGCCCCCATGTC
>NZ_JACJQO010000028.1 GCF_014696715.1 Pseudanabaena sp. FACHB-2040 | reverse complement strand
GACATGGGGGCTCTATCTCCTAGAAGGGGTTGAGATAGAGAGCCGCAAAAAAGCTCCCTATCACTGGTGGAGAAAGAGATAGAGAGCTGTGCGTAGAAAATATTTGGCTCAGCCGCCGGTGAACTATTGCACCTTTTTTGGCATCGCTGATAATATAGACGCACAACCCTATGGGCTACCTAACTGCTCGCCGGTCAAAGCTTTGAGTTAGGTTCCCGGCTATCTCGAATAGATACGAAGGTCAGTTGAAACCCTTGCTGCTAGTAACAGTGGGGGTTTTTGACCTTTTTAGGTTGCTTCACATCGACATCACCTCCTTTACGGTATTCAGTGAATTTTAGATCGATCTCTCCCGATCTCAACCATTTAGACCACTGCGAGATCTTGAGGGATAGCTTTTGCCAGAGCCAGTAGGCACTTCCTTTCTCACTTTTGTTCCTAAAACATCACTCCTGCTCCTCCCTACTCATAAGGGGGCAGTTGCCACGGCTTACCACCCATATCTCGGATTTGCTGCTCAAGCCGACCAACCTGCTCCCTCAATAGGTCAGGTTCAGCATAGGCTTCAGACAAGCGCTCAAGGCTGGCCTCCGTCTGCTGTAGTCGCTGAGCTAGTAAATCGTTGTACTCAGCCTCTGAACGCTGAACACCAAACGCGGCATCAAAGCGCCGCTCTAGCGTCTCACTACCCAGTGCCCTTAATAGGCTATATGCCTGCTTGTTACTCCTAAAGCATTGGTACAGCCAAAACTCCCAAGCAACTTCTAGAGGAAGGGCATTAATTCGCGTTCGGCTAGCGTCTATCGGCACAATTTCTTGTGGCGTGAAACCCCTTCCCCACAAAGCTTTGAAAGCCTTTGAGCGAAAAAAGTTTGTGGCGTTCTGTTGGCTAGTTCCAACCGCCGCCGCTGCGCTGGTTATGCTCATCCGATAGCTGCCATCGGGCATCTGGAAGCCCTCGACCTCAAGGGAGCCGATGGAGACAAGAGCACGTTGCGCTCTATCGCCGCTAGTCATGCTATCGAACCCTCACTAATCCGTCTTGTTCTGTGGCGTCGGAGTCGGAAACTTACCCTGTTCGATAGCGCTCTCAACCGCTTTCTCAATGAGATAAGCCGCCAAGTTAGCAGTAGGTCGCCCCTCATGGTCAGCCCACTTTTCTAAATTCTCTGCCACAGCATCTGGCAAGGTCACGTTAATCCGTTTACTCACGTTCCCATCATTAACGGGGTCGGTCATAAGTCTATCCTTCTCTATCGCATAAGAGGCGGTTTAAGTACAGCTTAGCCCCAATCACATCTTTACAGCATCTAATTAGATGGAAATATGATAGCGTTGGTTGAACGGAGCGAAACAGCAAAGGAACTAGGTTGGGACAGACCTCCGTTCCAAAACCCGTTCCACGCTGTTCCAAACCGTTCCACGTAGGTTCTCACAACGTTTTGAGGCGTTTCACTATGAGCATTTCGCTGCATCGCTTCTGTAAAACTCACGATTTGCCTAAAGCCAGCGTTCACCGTCGTGCACAAACTCTGGGATTAGACACTTCTGACGGCCTTGATGATGCGGCTCAAGCCAAGCTATTGAAGGAGTTCGGCAGAGTCGTTACCCCTCAGGTAACAGTCGAAGAGGGCAATCACTGTAGCGCCATGTCTCTCCAGGTGGGCTGCGCTCGCAGCAACCTAGAGCAGTTCCGCACCGACCGTATCCGTCAGGCCCTAGCGAATCCCCAGGAGTTCATCACCAGCCTCACTGGCTTTCTCGATCAGCTAGAGGAGGGCATGGGCCAAGCCGAAGCTCACCAGGAACAGGAACTCCTGCAGGTGCACCAGCTCAAGCGCCAGAGCCAGAAGCGCATCGAGCAGTTCCGCCGCCGCGCTGATGAGTACCGCATCAAAACTGACCTGCTAGCCAGTATCCAAAATGCTGAACTCGACGACCTCCAAGTCCTCGCGGAGGAAACTAACGCCCTGGGAAAGCCTGCTGTGCCGGGGCAGGGCTAGGCATCGCGCTCGCTCTTACTGCCCTCGGGCTCCTCAGCCTACTCTCTCTGCAATCTTTGAAAGCCCCTGTATCCACCGACCAAAGCGTTTCCAGGGGCCACACTCCCACCTTCTGAACTCGATAGGAGTCTCTCAATCATGCCGCAATTCGTCCTTCCACCGGGATGCAAACCCCGGCTCAAACACTTGGCCTTGGCCTATGCCCTGATGGCTCTTACTCTGGCTAGCTGTTCTTCTATCGTGGGCAGCAGCGCCCAGGCAGGCCAGCCTGAACCGCTCAGACCCTACGGCAGCGAGGGCAGCATGACTGCGGCACAGCTGTCCGTTCTCAAGGGCTTAGCCTGGCCCCAGCAGTATGGGGATATGGTCGGTACCTTTGGCTTTCCCTACTACCGCAGCGCTACTGCTGACTACTACCAGGTCAAGGGCACAGGCACACCCGCTTGGGTCGTGGTCTACTACAGAGACCGCACCGCTACCGGCTACGGCTTTGAAAACCCACCGGTGGCTGGAGGTGAGCTATGAAGCGGTGTCTTGCTCTCCCTGCTGCTCTGGTGGCGCTCGCTCTAGCTGGCTGTGAACCGAGTGAACTTAGATCAGTACCGATAGGCCTGCCGTCAGGTGGCAGCTTTGCGGCTCCTCGGGCTCCTACAGTGCCAGCTACACCGCTAGCCCCGCCAGTGCTGCTCTCTAGCCAGTACGACCCCAGCCAGTACGAAATCCATGGCGCTGTCATCGCTGATGGCTGCTACTCGATGCTGGAGCGCTTTCGGCGCGAAGGGCGACGGGTGCATCTGGTCGCGGTCGAGCGCAATGGGGCCAGCACGGGCGGCCATGTTCTCGAATGGATGTGTGTCTTTGCCGGGGAGGATGCGGATCCTGCGGCTACACCGTTTCAAGACGACCGCTTCCCCGCGAATGAGTACGATTATCCCTAACTAGGAGGCTTTCCATGCAGCTAACGCTCTTTCAGTACTGTCAGGAACAACAGCGAGAGCTCAATGAATTCCCGATTCGCCTTGCTTGGGCAGAAGCCCCACCTCAGCTCGGGCAGGCAATTGGTATGGGCCGCCAGCGCCGCTGGCAGGTGGTTCAGGTGCATTCTTTTACACCGACAGCAGAGGTTGCGATCGCAGCTGTGCATCTGGCGCTCATCGCTTTGCCCTCGGGCAGCAGCGATCAGGCCGACTGGGACTGCTGGCGCTACCGGCATCTGGTGCCGCAGGAGAACATCTATGTTCACCTCGAAGAGGTCGGTCTACCAGAGTTGGGCATCGGCTTTAACTGCTTGAACCAACCTCCTGCAGTGGGGCAGCAGCTTTTTGCAGCAGCAGCCACTGGAGAAGGAACCAAGCTGATGCCGAGGATGCGTCCCTGGCAGATCGAGCGCTATGACAGCTACCTGCCCTCCCAGGAGGGTTGCCCTTACACAGCGGTTCACCTGAACTGGTGCAGAGCCCTCTCACATGAGTTCGTGACGGCTTAACCCGGGACTAACTCTAGCAAGGCCCCAGTCTATAGTTGGACATCTCTGGTGCTTGGCTCTATCAGGTCTGCGTGCGCAGACCTGATAGAGCCAAGCACGGTGTGATTCAAGAGATATCGCAAGGGCCAAGCACTGCATTACGGCCTACCTTTTCTTCACTGCGACTAAGCGACACGAACAGCTGCAGTAGAAACCTTTTCAAGCTTTAAGGAAACTGAAGATACCTAACACGAAAGCACCTGCTCTAGAGCAGGACTAAGCGTGGTTTATTGCTGTGCCAAAACGGCAGGAGTTCACCGAACCTTCCTTCCACTTTGGAGAGCGCGTTAAGTGGAGCCAAAGGGATGAGGCTGGACAGCGCCTCTACTGTTCAGGCCACATCGTCGGCATGAGCTTTCAGGGCGATGAGCACTGGCATTACACGATCTGCCTAGACACTTCCCCAGAAACTGATTCTGAATTAACGATTCAAAGGGATGACCAGTTGAAGCTGGTCAAAGACTCTAGCTGCATTCGAGACCACTTCGCGCCTACCACTCATTGGCAGATGACTGAAGCTGCTGCTACACTTCTCAGCATCTCTGCAGAGCAACTGCGGCACCTGCGACGAAGCGGTCTCTTCAAGGCAAGTCACCACTACCGTGACACCAGCATTCCCGGTTACATCCAATTGTAGTAAGACTAAAATTTCGCTCCTGCAGTCATACTCCATTTCTTGGAGAACTAGAGCAAATCTCGTAGCCATCTCTCAATCACTTCAGAGCGAGAGATCCCATGTTGAATGGCCAAATCCTTCAGCTTTGTCTTAGCTAATGGTGTCAAGTTAATATACAGCTTCTCTTTTCGGGCCTCATAGTAAACAGGTTCTCCTCGTCGGCATGCCTTGCCTTTATGGGACGCCTTGCGGCTATATTCCGGAATGTCTTTCTTTTCATTCTTTTTCATGGGAGGGATCTTGGCACTTCTCCTACAGAATGCCAATTTTCTGAGGAGTTCGTTCATACGTATTAAGAGATTTCCCAATAAAAATTGAACTTATGCTCTCAAACCTAATTCTTTTAAGAGCTAAAGCTCCCTTTACGTGAGCTTTAGTTTGTACGTATAAGTAAATCTTTTAGCTGTTTATGACAGTCCTGTAGGACGTCCAATAGTTATATGACACTTTATATAAGACGCATTCCTAAAGTTGGTGTTAGTTAATTTGGTGTGAAAACCAGTATTTTTTCAACTACGTAATTTAATATTTAGACTATTTAACAATCGCTCTCCAGTAATTTTCACTTTCTCTTTGCTTATCTAGAAGCATCCTAATAAAATGTGAAATCTCCTAAAATGAAAGTGGCTTAGCATCAATATATAACTAGTCGTTTAGGATAATACTGTTGAAAATTAATCCCTCAGCATAGACAAGACGTTTTGTTGACTGCTACCTGTGTTCCAAGTTCTTCTGCTCCAATACTTGCCCTACTCTTTCCAGGCCTAAGCCTTACCCTGCCTAGGCTCTGAATCTTGGGCAGTAGCGCCATTCCCCTGATTCATCTCTCTCTCATTCAATTCATTATCAATGTAAGTGTTGTCGACAAAAACATTTCTACCCGGTCCAATAGGCTCCTTGCCGATATCGAGCCTTCCTTCATTTCTAGAGATTAGTCCACTTTTGAATAAGATCTCTACTACTTGAGCATCCTTGAGGGGATCTCTAGCCTGAGAACTACCCTGTGAGATTGAAAACCCTGGAGCAAAAAATTCAATCACCTCATGCTGCAAGTATTCAAACAGAATATCTGCCATAGGCTTAATTGCGAATCGAAAAGTCGAATTTTCAGCTGTCTCACTGGTGCTACGGTTGTCATGATCCATCAAGTTGAATAAACAAGCGAAAAATTAGTAGTTTTTGCTCACTAGTTTTTTTGTACTATATTTGATATGCTTATCACTTGTTGATACGTATAAACTAAATGAGCAAAATAACCAATAAGACGGATCCCACCAGTGCATCAGTCTTTGACGCTTATGATCGGTATGTGCAGGGGTTAAGGGCAAGTAATCCAAGTTCCAATGAGGACAGTATCCTCACTAGCCTGTTAGTGCGTCGTTTGATTCCTGTAATAGGTGGCCCTGTCCCAAAAGGGCAACGAGCGACACCGTTTGAGCAACAAGTTGCTCTCGATTATCTCAAGACAATTCCAGCGATCAAGTTGAAGGATGCTCCAATTTTGATTGAGCAAGCCTTTACACCTGAAGAAAAAGGTGGTCTCAGACGAGCTCGCTCAATTGTCAATCAGTTTTGTCAGCGCCTAGAAGAGTGGCGATATTTCCTTCCTGAGAAGGAAAAGAAACAAGTGCTAGAGGACAACCGTCATAAAATTGGCATGTTCCATAGTCCGGCTGGGCAGTCTAGAAAGGATTGGGGTGGCGCTAAGACTGGACGGCACCATGCCAACCGATATGGAAGGTCTAAGAAAGCACCCTATGCCTTGATGGCAATGAAAGCTGTTAACACAAGAGGAGACAAGAGGACAGAGCAGGTTTTCCCAGAAGATTACATCAATGACTTACTAGAAGCAGATCTTCAGGGCTTTCTTGGACACAGCAGTTCCAAGGCTGCAGGAACTATCACAAAGCAAACCTCAAAGATTAAGCAAATTTTAGGCTGGTTGCATCGCTATAAGGCTGTTCCCCTTGACCAATTACGGCTGTCTTCAATAATTACCTACTCAGAGGTTCTGGTTGATATTACAGATTTTCTTCCAGCTGGCTTTAGCTTTGAGTCGCTAGAAGATGTAGATGCTTGCGCTCCTGATCTTGCAAACAAAGTAGCTGTTAAAAAGATGATTCTTGATGCAAGTGCTGAGACGGCAGCCAGGGAAAATAGGTTGTTAACAGAGGATTTTTTAGGTTGGCTAGGACTCAAAGCAAAAAGCCAGATAGCTTATGTTGATGTTTTCCTCAGTATCGCTTGCTTCATCTATCGAAATGAACTTGCATCTTCAGCCTGTAGGGAGTCTCGCACGATACCAACAATTAGAGAGCTTCTTAACTTAAAAAGGTTACTAGAGAAGGAGGTTAATAATCATTCTGAATCTGTTCCCTTTCATCTCAAAAGCATTCCTTGGGAGGAGTGTATTCGAGTGGTTGAAGAGCTTCGCTTACGATATGAGGAAAAATACACTTATACAAAAGAGACTAGAGTAAAACATGGTACTGCTAAGAAAAAACGTACACCTTATGCTCTTGCAAGAGATTTACAGGATTTTCTCTCAATCGCTCTGATGGTTGTTATTCCACCTGATAGAAGCCGAACCTATTATGAGCTGGAATTAGGTCGTACCTTTGTTTTTGGTGCATTTGATGGTAGATCTTTTACTCCTGCTGCCCAACTAAAAAGACATTCAGATGCTAAATGGTACATCCATCTTGAAATGGAGGATTACAAAACAGGAAAACGGTATGGAACATACTGGGCTCCTATTCCGGATATTATGTTTGTTAATGGCGTGACCCTTTATGAATACATTGATGAGTGGTTGTCTTGGGGGCGCGAAAGCCACAAGCCTGTTAATCATAACTTCTTCTTTAGAGGCACTAGTGATGGAGGTTCTTTAAATCATTCTGACTGGAACATCAGAGTGACAACTCTCTTTGAACGGCATACAGGTGTTGCAGTTGCTCCTAAAGAACTGAGAAAGATCTATATTAGCTATCTTAAGTCTAGCCGGGCAACTCGTGCTGAACTGGAGGCAGCTAGTGTTGCACAGCATCATTCGCAAAAAATGCAGGATAGTGTCTATGACCAGCGGGAGCAGATGGATAAACTTCAACCGATCTATGATTTTAATGAAAGAGTCATAGATGCAATTTTCGAAGAGATGGATAATGCCAGAAGAGCCGATATCTCGAATACCCCCCAAATGAACACTACTGATCTGAGGTTAGAGTATAAGAAGCATTTAGATGAGACAGAGCAATGCTTTGATGTGATCAGATCTACGATTAACGAGGCTGCTAAGGGGAAAGATGTAACCCGTAAACAACCAAAAGCTCGTAAGTAATCACAACAATAGAAGCTTTGTTTTACTGTCTTGTGATGAGCCGTTTAAGAAATAGGGGTAGTGGTGTTTTTTAAAGATTGGAAAAAATTTATTTCCAGATCTGTTTAATCCTTGATTTAAAGGCCATTACCTCTTTCCTTAAGCCTAAACTCTTCTAGGGATTGTTTAAGTCGGGTAAGAAGGAACATGTCACCATGTCCCTCTTACCCGACTAATAGAATGACGATTATCAATCTGTGCTACATCAAGCACGAAAATGTTCTATAGGTCACCCCAAATTAATAGGGAGAAAAATTAGAGGAGTTCAAAGGGTAAATAAGCGAACCCTCCGAATAAACCACATGGAATTCGTAGCTTTAGATCAGTGGAACTTTTTGAAATGTCAAACACAACAGTAACCGTTTTAGTTACACCTGGCTGAATTTCTGACATAAGCATTTCAGCGGTCTGATCTCCTTTAGTTAACAATGCTAATTGAGCATCACTAGAGGAATTAAACTCTCTACCTTCTGAATCAATTAAATTCATCATGGAGAGAGATACTGACCGAGCTTTCTTCCCGTCGTTGTGGACATTGAAGCAAAGAATTATAAAGACACCATCAGCATAGGTTGTTTGAATAGGAGTATAGATACTTTCTGTTCTCTTGGTCTCTAAAACGATATGCAGAATGTCATTAATTTCAACACCCGCAACTAGACGATCTTCAATCTCTACAGGAAAGAGGTGTTTTTGTGACTCAATAAAAGCTTGGCGTTCTGCATAAAGCTGCTGGTAGTGGGCAATTTTACCCTGGGCTTCCTCATAAACTACTGAATCTGGCTGAATAGAATTTTCTAATAGGGAGATACCCTTAGTGTATCTGTGATTCTCGATATCCTGTTCTGCCTTCACTAGGCATGATTTATCTACTGAATTTCTATAGCTCTGCTGAGCCTCTGCCATGCTCTGCTTAATTTGCTCTCGTGACTCTGCCATGCTCTGCTTAAACTGCTGGCGTGCCTCAACTACAGCTTTTTCACCTTTTTCAAGAGCGTTGGTGAGAAATTCAGATGCTGCGAGCTCATCGACTTTTTTTGAAGCAACATCTAGCTTCTGCCGAGCCTGAGCCCAAGCGTTCTGAACTTTCTCATCTTCTTTGAATGTATCGACAGCCTGTAATGCCTGCTCTTTAAGGGACTTGAAGCGATCTGCAAATGACACCATAACGTTTACCTGTAGGGTTGGCACATGTCACCCCTAGTGTTCCCAGTGTCTTCTTAGGAGAACATGCATCGTGGTCAATTGGCATTTCAATTGCCTCTACGATCGCTGATACTTTCTCCAATACCTCTGGCATCCCATTAGTAGGCTGATTGTTAATACCTGGATGGAGCCTATGTCTCCTTGGCCTGTGCATAAAACCGGAGAAATTTTGACCGCTAAATGCCAGATGATCGTGGCAGTAGTCAGAGTCTCAAGAAGACCCTGACTTAAAGATGAATTTGGCATTTTGCAGTGAGTATAGTCACTGCAAAATTGACAGGGCCTTCTAGCCGGAACAGAGTAGGTTTTAGTCCAGATCGGCTATCCCTCTCTTTTATTCTGTTTTGCAGATTGTCTAGCTTTCTCGATGATGCTACGTATCTCTGCGTCTAGTGCAGCTTGTTCTTGTTCTAGCTTTGCCTTTTCCGCTCTCAAGCGTTTTGCACCCTCTGGGTTAAAGCGATCCCCAACATAATTAGCAGGATCTTCCTCTGGAAAATCTTGGAAGTATTCGTACATTTCGCCCATTGGTGCATCCTCTTCAGTATGTTCCCTTTATTTTTCCCTGTTGCAGGCCTAGATATTCGCTCACACTATAGGCGAGCAAATCGAGTAAGAGGGACATGGTGACGTATTCCCTCTTACTCGACTAGAACGGGTCTAGCGTTGACCCTTAACCCGGAGAATAGGTGCATTGAAACGGGGAATGGCTGACAAGCCGCTCCCTTTTGTTTGTGAATATTGCGTCATAAACCGCAAACCCTCCCCCACTGCCTTGCATATACTCGAAGGCAACGTGCCATTGAGCTTTGCACCTTGAGCCTGAAAGAGCTACAGATCCGAGATGAGTATCGTAGTGATCGCGACCACCTCATTCAAGATTTCTATATCCCCTGTTTAGAGCAGGCGTCGGGCTATAGCCGGGCAGTGGGATTTTTCTCTAGCTCATCGATGGCGGCGGTGGCCCAAGGGTTGACGGCGTTTGTCCGCTCCCAAGGGCAGATGCGGTTGGTGACGTCACCCAAGCTATCGAATGATGACGTTGAGGCAATCGCCCGAGGGCTACAAGGGCGTGACCAGATAATCGAGCGGGCGTTGCTGCGCGAGTTGGAACAAGACTTGGAGCAGGTGCTTAAAGACCGCTTGGCCTGTTTGGCTTGGCTGCTTTCCCAGGGTGTGCTCGACATCAAGCTGGCGGTACCCAAGAATACCCGCCATTGGGGCATTTACCATGAGAAACTGGGCGTTTTTGAGGATGGCGATCGTAACTACATCGCCTTTACGGGCTCAGCGAACGAGAGTTCGAGCGCTCTAATCGACAACTTTGAATGCTTGGATGTTTTCACTTCCTGGGATGAGCGGGTTCAAGATCGGGCACAGAAGAAGCGTGAAAACTTTCAGCGTCTCTGGGATGATGAGACGCCCAATGTTGAGATTCTAAGTTTTCCAGAAGCTGCGGCTAAGTCTCTGCTTCAGTTTTGTCCCCAGTCGGCACCGAGTTGGGAGCTAGGGCAGGGTAAATCCGTTAAGACCCACGACCCGTCTCAGGGCCAATACAGCGTTGAACCAGACTCAGGTAACGACCCTGGCCCAACGCCCACATTTCTTAAGGTCAGTCTCAGATCCCGGCAGATTGACGCCCTCCAGTCCTGGCAAAACGCCAATGGCAGAGGCATTCTGGCTATGGCCACGGGCACCGGTAAAACCATCACAGCGCTCGGGGCAGCCACGAGCCTGAAAAACCTAGAGCTGGTGGTTATTGCTGCACCTACCAATGAAATTGTGCAGCAGTGGGTCAGTGAACTTGAGTCTAGAACCAACTTTCATGCCCCTATTGTGGCCACTGGTCGAGCTGAGGCTTGGCGAGAGCCGTTATTTCGCAAACTGCGGCTGCTGAAGCATGGGCGATTCCCCCAGGAGAAGCAACCCATCATTGTTATAGGTTCCTATGGAGAGCTATCTAGAGAGGCTGCCCTTCAGCTCATTGACGATGTAGGTGGGCTGCCAGATCAGTCATTGCTGATTGGTGACGAAGTTCATGCGGCGGGGGCTGCTACCTTCAGACGGCTCTTGCGAGACGACTTTAGGTATCGTCTAGGCCTATCGGCAACGCCACTACGCCAGTACGACGAGGAAGGCACCGAAGTGGTCTTAGATTACTTCGGCGGCATCGTGTACGAGTTTCTGTTGGAGCAGGCGATAGCGGTGGGTATTCTCTGTGAGTATGAATATCACGTATACCTCGCCGAACTAACCCACGATGAGTACGACGCCTATAAGGAGCTGACTACGCAGATTGGTCGTTTGCTCAGCAGCGATGGTGCGGATGACAAAGAGAAAGCTAAGCGCTTGGCTATTCAGCGGGCCAACATTCTCAAGTCTGCCGCGTCAAAATTGACCGTCTTGGAAGACATTATTCAGAAACATTCCCCCAAAAGAAGCATGGTCTACTGCGCAGATATTGATCAGGCGACTGAGGCTAGTCAATTGCTGGTGCACCGAGGGGTTCGAGCGGTGCGCTACTCTTCAGATGATGGGAACCGGAGAGGGTTGCTGGCTGAGTTTGCTAGTGGGCGGTTAGATGCCCTAGTGGCGATCAAATGCCTCGATGAAGGGGTAGATGTTCCAGACACTGACCTGGCGATTATCCTAGCTAGTGATGCTTCTGAGCGCCAATTTGTGCAGCGTCGAGGCCGGGTCTTGCGGGCGTCTGCTGGAAAAGCCTTTGCCACGGTCGTAGATGTGTTGGTGGTTCCTCCCTCCACAGGGTCAGCTACCAGCGTGCTGAAAAACGAGGTACGTCGGTTTATTGAGTTTGCCAAGTCGGCGCGTAACCGCATGGTGGCGGTGACTCGACTGGTTCACAAGCTTGAACCTTACGGCATTACCCATTCTGATTTACTTTGAGGTGCTCATGGATCCAACACTTAGCCAAAAAATCCAAGAACTGTCTAGCAAGTATGAGATCCCTGAGGCAATGCTTAGAGGGGCTATTGAACTTGAGAAAGATAAAGTAGTGCTCAAGAATCGTCGGCTAGCCCCTAAGTTGCTGGATATGGTTGAGCGCTATGCGCTTCTCTACCCTGGAGTTACCTCACAGGAGGAAGAGTAATGGTATTTGAACTGCGAAGTATTCGATTACAGAACTGGCGTTGCTATCAGAATGAGCACATTAAATTTGCTCCTAATCTTGACCAGAAGAAAATTTGGATTGTCTTCGGCAATAATGGTTTTGGCAAGACATCGTTGCTAGATGGAATTCAGTGGTGCCTGTATGGTAGCTCTGGAGTACCTACCGCCAATTTAAGAGATTATTTTAACCGGGTTGCTCTAAAAAGCAACCCAGACCTAGAACTCTCAGTACAACTTACCTTTGAGCGAGATGGCAGCATTCACGAAATCAGCCGTCATGCTAGGCGACTTGTAAAAGGAACGGCAATTTCTGCTCAGGTCAGTGAAGCGCACTATCGCATTGACGGCATAGAGCAAGGAGATTCTAGGGAGAGGATTGAAAACCTTCTGCCAGAAGCCTGTAGCCAGTTCTTTTTCTTTGATGGCTTAGAAATAAAACGCTACGCACAATCTTTTTATAATCAACAAACGCAGGAGTCGATTGAGCGTACCCTTGGGCTACCAGAGCTAAGGAATCTTAGAGATGATGCTGCGAAAGTTGTTAGCCTGCTAGACGACAAACTGAGTAACTTAGCTTCTGATGATAAAGAGCTTCAATCCCTGAGCAATCAAATTGACGATAAGCAGGAAGAAATAACAACTATAGAAGAACAACTACTCATTTACAGGGAAGATCATCAGGCTGCTTTACAGACTCTGGAGTCTCTTCAGCTAGAGGCAAGCCAAATTGAGGCCCTTGAATCGAAAATGAAGGAGATCAGCCGACTGGAACGTGAGGCATCCAGACTCCGAGAAGACATCGATATCCGTGAAGACCAGATTGAAGAGGCTTTAAGACAATCTCCAATTCCTCTACTAACCGGCCTTATTCGAGAGGTCGCAGATGAGATGCAGCGGAGTTCTGTTACGGAAGCACGTCGTGCTGGATCCGCTTCACAACTCAAATCTCTCCTCAATGCTGAAGTATGCTTCTGTGGTCGCTCTATGGATGATCATGCCCGTGAGCATATCCAAAGAGAGATTGAGAAAAGTAATTTGTCGGGCAGTGCTGGCATAGAAGCAATCAGGCAGGATAACTTAAGGCTAGAGCTAGAAAATCTTGCGAATTTCAAGTTTCCTAATCTCGAAGATCTTTGCCTAGATCGGGATAGGTTGCGGGATGAACTAGAAGAGGTTAGACAGTCCATCGCTAGATTGAAAGGAGAAACAGGCGACCTTGACTTAGACAGGTCTAAGGAGGTCTGGCGAAAGGTTGTCGAAGCTGAATACATTGTTAAGGAGAGAAAGACCGCAATCGAGCGAAATAGCGAAACTCTCGAACAACTTCAAAAAGAGGAAGAACAACTTCGTCGTCAGCGAGAGAAGTATGTGAGTCGCCAAAGTGAGAGCGAGACACTGGTGAGACAGTCACAACTGGCACGAGGGTTACATTATGCAGCTAAAGATTTGATTGAATGGCGCATAGAAGAACGCAAGGCTACTATTGAGCGCATAACTTCTCAGATTCATCGGAGCGTTACAAACAAGCCAGATGAATATGTAGGAGTTGTCATCAAATCAGATTACTCCCTTGGACTAAAGAATGCTGCGGGTGATGTGCTCAACCCAGAGACGTTGAGTGCAGGTGAGAAAGAGGCGCTTGCTTTCTCTTTTATTACCGGGCTAAATCTGGCGTCGGGTACAGCCGCTCCATTTGTGATGGATACTCCCTTTGGACATTTAGATATTGCCCATCAAGAGAACTTGGTCGCTTCTCTGCCTGATTTGCCATCTCAGGTTATCGTTTTAGCTACAGATAGAGATTTTCCACCGGAGTTACTCAAGAATATCCGTAGTGAGGTCGCAGAAATTTTGGAAATTCAGCGACTTAGTGCTACTGAAGATGCCTCGACTGTGAGGGCAGCCGCATGATGAGACTCAATAAAAAACAAAAATTTCGCCCTAGTTCCGAAGCTAAAGCTTTCCTTCAATATTTAAAGGAACGAGCAGTATTTGGGAGGCAGATTGATGCATATGCATTTGCTGCTGCTTACGCCATGAGAAATAACTTGAATATTTCTGATATTTCTTTAACGGGAAGAAGCGATATGGAAGAAGTTGGAACATTGGACGAGGAGGTTTGTTTAGCCTTAGAGGCAGGTATTCATGCGATCTATAAGAAAAACAACCAACCTAAACCGCAAGATCCCCAGTCACTTATGGATTCAATAACAAGATATGCAGAGGTTGGTTTAAAGAACTTACAGGAACAGTGGTCGGGTAAAACTTCAATTCAAATACAGGACAATATTCAAAAAATGATTACTTAGGAAGAAAGTTGTTTTTTGATGATTGCTAAAGCCTGATTTGATATAAAAACTAAACCTAAAAATCAAGAGAAAGCAAATTCGTGCCAGAACCAAACATAAAAATTCAAGACATTGAGAAGTATTATAAAGTTTTCTCAGTGGAAACTGTTTCTCAAGCCCCAAAGGCAACTGGACTATATGCCTGGTATGCTGGCTTAAATGCAGGGATAAAAGACTGGGAATTAGATGTTGTTGATGGCGTTGATGCTGGCACAGACCGATTGAGAAAGCTTTTGTTTCGCCACACAGATTGCTACTCCTTCCGAGAATTAGAGACTAAAGCCCTAGGATCCTTTTCCCAAACTTGGGCGGGACAGTTGCAAGATCAAACTGCTGATATTCTCCGAAATGCTTTAGCCAAGCCAGATGAAATTAAAGAAAGTGATACTTATGATCTGAAGCGGGCACCAAAGCTTCAGTCTACTCTTGAATCAAGAAATGCCCGATCATTAATGGTAAAAGCTTTAGAAACTGCCATTCCGGTGTTAAGCGCTCCAATTTATGTTGGTGTTGCCGATTGTTTGAAGACACGTTTATCTAAGCATGTCAAAGAAATTACTGCACTTGCCAATACAGCCATTAAAGATCCGAATAGTCGTCAAAGATTGAGGAAAGAAAAAAAGACAAATTTTGCCCTTAGGACAGCGGCAGCAGGGTTTACTCCCGAAAATCTTCAAGTTTGGACCTTCAATCTCGAACTCTTAGTGGAGGATATAGGAGGTAAAGATCAAGATCCGCGAGTCGTCTCAGAAGCAGTAGAGTGGGTTCTTAATCGCTGGCATCGTCCATACCTTGGGAGGCGTTAGGTAATGTTTGGTAGTGGCTCGAGAATTAATTATCAGCATAATGTTGAAGGTACTTGGGGTCAATTTATTACTCCAGCAGGTGAAGTTCAATTTTTACTCACAAAAGCACGTTTGGGACATGGCGGGATTGATAATGAACGCCGCTTGACATCCCAGCTGCGTCCAGTTCGTGAAGTTTTAGACTCAGAAAAACTAAACTTTAATCAATTGCTTCAGCGAGATTTAGATGATCATAGAGTAGCTACCCAATTAATTTCTTATTTGTTAGAACCTGAGGTCACCGGACCAGCATTTTTTCCTCCAATTATGACCGTTCTTCTACCCTTTTCTGCAGAACGCCCAATAGACTTTTTCCCACAAATTGACTTTTCTGGCACAGTCGAGGATGAGCAATTAAAGGGACTTCACTGGATAGAAAAACGAGCCGAAAATGCTTACCGGATCCGCCAAATGGCTTATCCACAAGGTGATTTACATGAGATTAAGCTTGGTCAACTTTCCTGGAATGATGAAGCTGCTAAGTTAGTTGTTTTGGATGGCCAACACCGTGCTATGGCCTTAATCGCTATTGATAGGACTATAAACAGTACATGGGATCAAAATAGTGGCACTAGGTTCCGTCACTTCTATGAACATCGCATACAAAACATACTGGACAATGCCAAAAATCAAGGACAGGAAATTGATCTAAGTCGCATAGAAATTCCTGTTACAGTCTGTTGGTTTCCTAGTGGCAGTGAAGCTTCTAGAAATCCTCACGGCGCAGCAAGAAAGCTGTTTGTAGATGTCAACAAAGAGGCAAGACAGCCCAGTGAAGCAAGGTTAATTTTATTATCTGATGCTGAACTGCTTAACGTTTTCACAAGATGCTTGCTTAACCGACTACGCGAAGATAATCCCCCATTGCCTCTGTACGCAATCGAGTATGACAATCCAGATGACAGTTTTACACAACCTGTACGCTGGAGTGCTATGGCGAACCTAGGTATGCTTAAGCGGGCGATTGAGCATACGGTTTTCTGTCAGTTGAAGTATCGACAACAGATGGATCATCGCTTTGGGGGAAGACCCAACGAGTATGAGATGAATACTCGAATGCGCCATGAATTAGACCTAGGTTCAGTTTTCCCTTCCATCATTGAAGAAGACAATATTGAGCTAGTTGCTATTGGGAACAAGAATTTTCCGCAGTCAGGGCTAGATATAATCCGATCTCAGTTCATGAAAGGATGGGGAACAGCTATACTCCATCTATTTGGGAATTTATCACCTTACAAAGCACATGCTTTCGCTTTACAAAAGCTAAAGGAAGATTGGTTGACAGACGATGCCATCTCTTCCCTCGCATCTGATGCAATATTTGTAGGAGTGGGAATGTATTGGACATTGAGGGAGTCAGATGAACATTGGCGAAAAGAAGTTGCCCGCTTAAGAATTGATCGTTTCTCTGTACCACCAAAGCCAGACATTGTGAAAGCATGGGAAAGTATTGAGAGCAAGAATCAAGATTTTCAAGCATATCGAGCAAATTTCTATCTCGGGAAGGCAACAGCTGACTCAGTTAAGGAAACTAATTCTGCCTTTGAAATGATGAATACTCAGGCTTGCCAGTTAGGCGCTTGTTTAATGTTGTCAGCACTGGCAGATGCTGCGAATGCAAAAATGGAACAAGTAGTTGACTTAGCAATAAAAGTCACTGATGCATTAAATGCCGCTTTTAATAAAAACGTCACTCAAAGCAGAAGCCGCCGCCTCATCTTTGATCGTAAACAAACCAATCCTTTAAATCGTTTGCCAAGACTTGATCCTTCACAGTCGATATATTTTCGATATTTTTGGCTGGAGTTATTATCCACGGCTGAAGCAAAAGAAGTTTTAGGCACGCAGATTTCTGAAATTGCACAATCTTTTCGAGATGTTGCTAGAAGCGCTTATTTGGATTTCGTAGTAGCAGAACAAGCAAAAGCTTTAAGGAGATCTAATCCAACTTGGAATGATTCCCAGTTGAAAGAAGAAGCCGAAGAAATTGAAATAAAAGCTTTACGGAAAGCAATGAAACATTGGAGCCTTACTGATTCCGATGAATTTGACCAATGGAGCCAGACGCGCACCTCCAATTCAACTATTCAAAAGATACAGGTAACAGAAGAAGTCGATGAGGTCGATGGCTCTCTTGAACCTGAACTTGTAGCCGGGGAAGGATCATTAGACGATGTGATCGAATCTCTAGAGTCTGATGATTGACTTAATTAAATCCAGACAGGCTCTAGCATAGAGCTGTATGTAATTATTGACATACAGTATGTAATTCTGTGGTAATTTATTCGGGAAAGTCTTGGGCTAGTTCTATGGCTCTCCCATTCGAGTATCTGTTCCCGGCCATCAGAGGCATTCAGGCGGGGCATGAGTATTACGTCTCCATGTGCCCAGTGCGCCTAATACCCAGGCTGTTCTCGTTCGACGACGAGGAGATCCCGGCTGAGATGAGGTCTCAGCGGGTTCTAAACAAGCAGCGGGTGCCCGAAATTACCCGATACATCATCGACAACCCTAAAGACTACGTTTTCTCGGCGATTACGGTTTCGGTCAACGCCAACGTAGCCTTTGAATCCCTAGCAGGAGAAGACATTGGCCAAATCAAAATCCCCATGGATGCCCGGTTTGTCATCAATGATGGCCAGCACCGACGGGCAGCTTTTGAGCAGGCATTAAAAGAGAACCCCGATTTGGGAGACGAGACCATTGCTGTGGTGTTTTTTCTAGACCTCGGCCTAAGGCGATCGCAGCAGATGTTCACCGACCTCAACCGCTATGCATCTCGCCCAGATGCCTCGCTCAATATCCTGTACGACTCTAGAGATAAGAAAGCGATTCTCTCTAAGGAAGTCGTCAAGAGAGTGCCCATCTTCAACAAGCTGACTGATGCAGAGCGCAGTAATCTGCCGGTGCGCTCCAGCAAACTCTTCACACTGAGTGCCATCTACAGCGCCACTCATCACCTGCTGGTCAATCACAGAGACGCTGACCTAGAAGAAAAAATCAACTTAGGAGCCCGTTTTTGGGATGCCGTTAGCCAAAACATACTCGATTGGCACCAGGTCTTAGCAAAGGAAGTCAGCGCTGGCGAGATTCGCCGTGAGTACGTTCACAGCCATGGAGTCACGCTGTCAGGCATTGGTGGGGCAGGCGCTGCCTTAATTTCCATTTACCCTGACGGCGACTGGCCAGAACTGCTGCGCGGGCTCCGCAAAATCGACTGGCTTCGTTCTAACCGTGATTGGGAGGGGCGTATCATGGTTGCCGGAAGATTGTCTAAATCTACAACTAGCATTAACTTCATGACAGCCTACGTTAAGAAGGCTCTGGGCTTGCCTCTAACCGCCGAAGAGGAAAAGCTAGAGCGAGTCTACGTACTAGCAGGGAGATAACCGGTATGCCGCAGTACGAGTTTCAAATCATAACTCGCACAGAAGCAGAATCTGAGCAGTTTATGACAGCCATCGGAGCCGAAGACGTTGACATCGAAATCTGGATTGAGGATAGAGATACTCCTACTCATCGTGAGGAGTGTATCGCCTTTGGGCTGACCACCCTTTCGCCAGAAGAACTAGAGCGTCGGACTACCGAGTTGGGAGTTCAGTTGGTTTACGTTGAAAACGTAGAAGAGGCTGACCAGAAAGCAGACGCTCTGATACAGCAGGTTATGCAAGCCTCGGAGATTGTGTATAGCCGAGAACCTACCCCTGGCAAAACCCGCCTCAGTGAAATGCTTGAAATCCATAAGCAGATCTCTGATGAAATGGAAATGTAGACTTTCATACGTACGTCATTTTATACGTACTCATCACGGACTTAAGCCAGAATGACCCATGCTACTCCCTCCGAGGCCGCTGACCCGGCTCAACGAACTGTCCCTGAACTGGTAGAAGACATTCAAGCGCTGACTGCAGAAATTCAGCAGCTGTACTGTCAGGATTCGCTGCCGTGGATTATTGGCTACTCCGGCGGTAAAGATTCCACAGTTATTCTGCAACTGGTCTGGGCGGCGATCGCCGCCCTGCCCCCCGAACAGCGCACCAAAACCATCCACGTCATCACCACCGACACACTGGTCGAAAATCCAGTGGTTGCTGCCTGGGTGAGCCAATCCCTGGAGCAGATGAAAGGTGCCGCCCAGTCCCAGGGAATGCCCATTGAGCCGCTGCTGCTCAAGCCCGCAGTCAAAGATACTTTTTGGGTCAACCTCATCGGCAAGGGCTACCCTGCACCGCGTCAGGGGTTCCGCTGGTGTACCGAGCGCCTCAAAATTCGCCCCTCTGACGACTACATCCGCGAAAAAATCCGAGAAAGTGGCGAGGTCATTCTCGTGCTGGGCACCCGCAAGGCTGAGAGTGCCAGTCGGGCCGCTCTTATGACTGAGCACCGCAAGTGGCGGGTCTTTTCTCACATGAACTACAACCCCAGCCGCCCCAACTCACTGATCTATACCCCCATCGAAGACTGGCGCACCGACGAAGTGTGGCTGTACTTGATGCAGTGGCCTAACCCCTGGGGCAACGACAATAAAGACCTGTTCACTATGTACCGAGGGGCCACCGCCGATAACGAATGTCCCTTGGTGATCGACACCTCCACCCCCAGCTGCGGCAGTTCGAGGTTTGGCTGCTGGGTTTGCACCCTGGTTGCCAAGGACAAGTCCATGGAAGCCATGATCCAAAACGACGAAGAGAAAGAGTGGATGCAGCCGCTGCTCGATCTCCGCAACGAACTGGATGTGGAAAACGACCTCGATCGGCGCGACTTCCGGCGACGGCAAGGGCATGTGCAGCTCTATGAGAGGTCTGTGCAGGGGGCGGACACGACAGAAGTGGTGAACATTCCCGGCCCCTATACTAAGCAATGGCGCGAAGAATGGCTGAAGCAAGTCTTGCAGGCCCAAGCCGAAGCCCGTCGTAACGCCCCCGACGAGATGAAAACCATTGAGCTAATAGCCTTAGAGGAACTCAGCGAAATTCGCCGCATCTGGCTGGAAGAATTTCACGAGTTCGATGACTCCTTGCCCCGCATCTACGAAGCCGCTACGGGCACCCCCTTTCATGATCCTCGCCCTAATGCGGGCAACTCTCTGCTCGGAGAAGACGAGTGGGGTATTTTGGAAGAAATCTGCGACGACTCCATGCAGTTTGAACTGATCGCCAGACTGCTAGACACCGAGCGCCAATACCAAACTATGTCTCGCCGTAAGGGCGTGATCGAGGCGCTTGAAAAACCCTTTGACACCAGCTCTCGGCCCAAGGATGAGGCCATGGACTATGCCCGTAGCCGACGGCTGGTTCAACAAGCGGCGACCAGTGGTGAGGTAGACACCATTAAGCAGCTCCTTGCCCCAGAACAACACGAGGCTGACCAAACCGAGCCGCAAGACCAAGACCAGACCCCCCACAGACCTACCTGGGGCGCAATAAAGTTTGGGGTGAGGACGTAACCCAGTGATTTTTCGCGAGCTGGTGCTCCAAAACTTTGGCCCTTATCGGGGGCGGCAGGTCATCAACCTAGCCCCGGTGGATGCTGCGCAGCCGATCATTCTGTTTGGTGGCATGAATGGCGGTGGCAAGACGACTCTAATGGATGCGATTCGCCTGGCTCTCTATGGCCACCGCGCCCCCTGCTCCACTCGTGGCAATTTATCCTACAAGGAGTTTCTCAACCAGGCCGTCAACCGCCAGGCTCAAGATTCCCCCACCGCTGTAGAGCTATCTTTCCAGCTCACCCTTAACAACGCTGCCCAGCCAACAGAATTTCGCATCTGCCGCAGCTGGATGAAGGATTCTAAAAGCAACCGCGATCAGCTTGAGATTTTGGTGGATGGTGAGCCAGATCAAGCCTTAGAAAAAGGCTGGGATCAGCGGATTGAAGACTTGCTACCCCTGGGTATTTCTAACCTGTTCCTCTTTGATGGCGAACAGGTAAAAGAGCTGGCCGAACAAGACGAACTGCCCTCAATGGTAATTGGGGCCATGCGATCGCTCTTGGGTCTGGAACTGCCTGATCGACTCTCAGCTGACTTAGATGTCTTGGCCTCCCGCAAGCGCAAAACTCTTTCCAGCAGACAAGAACTGAAACAGCTAGAGGCTATCGAGCAGCAGTTAGACGCGCTAGAGGCCCGGCGTCAGTCAGCCAAGAAAGCGATCGCTTCTATCTATACCCAGCTTGAAATTGCCAAGAAAGAATTGCATGAGGCTCAAGAGCGCTTTTTCGCAGAGGGCGGCAAAATTGCCGCAGAAAAGAGCCAGCTAGAGCGCCAACTGGAACATGCCAAAGAGGATGTCGAGGTACAGCGGCAGGCACTGAGAGGCCTCGCGGCTGGAATTTTGCCCCTGGCGCTGATCCAACCACTACTCCAAGAGGCCCAGGATCAAATTCAAGTCGAAGTCCGCTACGAGCAGTTTCAAGCGGCTAAGGATCTGCTGCAAGAACGTAACCAGCATCTGATCAACTTTATTGAGACTCTCAACCTCGAAAAGACAGCGGTTGAGAAAATCCGAGACTTTCTAGCCGACGACGACCTGGCCCATCCCCAGACCCAGCCCTGGCTCTATGCCAGTGTGGAGCACTTGCATCAGCTCACGCAGATTCTAGACCACGGCTTGCCCGCCCAGCAACAGCTTGCCCAAGAGCGGCTCGCCGCCCTTCAAGCCCTGGAAGACTCAATTGAAACTACAGAACGGTACTTAGCTACAGCGGCATCCCCAGAGATCTATGAAAAGCTGTCGCAGCGAGTAAGTAAGGCCCAGTCTGAAGTGACACGACTGGCCGTAGAGCACGAAAAAGCCCAGCAAGAGTACAACCAGATTATTCAGACTATCGATAAAGCCCGCAAAGAGCTGGTGGACTACAGCCAGCTCACCTTTAAATACCTGAACGATGAGCACATTCTGAAGTCGATTGCGACGGTGCAGAAAAAGCTCAAAATCTTCAAGGAACGGCTCAAGCTACGCAAGCTAAACCAGCTTGAAACCCTGGTAACTCAATGCTTCCTCTACCTACTGCACAAACCCAATCTGGTGAATCGAGTAGAAATAGACACTGAGGCATTTACCTTATCGCTGTTTGACTCGGCTGGGCAGGCCGTGCCCAAGCATCGACTCTCGGCAGGGGAAAAACAGCTGTTGTCGATCGCCCTGCTGTGGGGGTTGGCCCGCGCTTCGGGCCGTCAATTGCCTGTGGCGATCGACACGCCCCTGGGGCGGCTCGACTCTTACCACCGCAATAACCTGGTTGAGAAATACTTCCCCCAGGCCAGCCACCAGGTTTTGCTACTGTCCACTGATACTGAAATTAGAGAGGCTGAGGTAGAAAAGCTCAGAAGCAGTAACGCGATCAGCCGTGAGTACCTACTGCGCTACGATGCCAACCTGCACCAGACTGAAGTGAAGCCCGGCTATTTTTGGTGAACTCTATGCTAGAACCCCCTGTAGACCGAGTTCGCATTTCCCAAGCTGGTAAAGATCAGCTTCTCAAGTTAAGGCGGGTGACAGGCATCACCCAGTGGAACATCCTCTGCCGCTGGGCTTTTTGTCGTTCCCTATCAGAACCGACGCCTCCATCACCAATAATGATTCCCGCTGACAGTAATGTAGAGATGACTTGGCAAGTATTTGGTGGAATAATTGCCGATCAACTCTTAGTTGCACTTAAGCAACGCTGTAGGGATGACAACCTAGAAACAGATAAAGATACACTTGCCTTTCAGTTTCGTCTGCACTTACATCGAGGTCTTGGTTATTTAGCTGCAGATCCAAACTTAACATCAATAGATTCCTTGTTTAAATAGAAATACTCATCCCTTTATAAGGTCTTTCAAAGGCTCATTCGGGACATCTTTCCTTTCTACAGGGTATCCATGATAGCCACCGGCATTGTCATATTGGAAAACATAAAATTTTCCACGAAAGAAACTATATCTTTGAGTATGACCTAAATGTTCAACGCTTCGATCAAGGGCTTCTTGAGCTTCTAAGTCGCTTAAATCCATTGGAGTAGCGTTCTCCCAAGAACTTAGAAGATCATGCTTCGAGTGATAAAGAAATTTTGGTCTAAGAGCCTGCGCTTGATGTACTTCAAAAATATTTTCTATATGTAACTCTTGGGGATCTTCGGTATTCTTTGTAAACCTGACTGAAACTAAAACCACATCAAAGGTTCCGGACTTTTTAATGCTAATTAGTTTTCCTCTAAAATATGCCGCTCCAGCCAATGAGGTATCTGAATAATCTGATTTACTTGTTTCACACTTCCAATAATGCAGCCCATTATTCACCTCATCATCTAGTTTTCTAGATACACATCCTTGCTGTAGTAAAGTGACAATGAAATTCAAGAACCCTAGGTCTTTATCTGGCTGCTTAATATAATCTCTTAACCAGTCGAGAAATTTATACCCAGGAAAGAGTTCACGTTCACAAAGCGACTGATGTGTTAAAACCTTCATGTCTCTAATGAGGTTCAATTCGCTTAAAATTGATTGAACTGAGTTCATATAGATTTTGACTTCATAATAGTCTCTAAATTGACCAACAAAGGATAACTCATTTAAAAGAAAGTACATATTGAAATAAAACTTCTGCTGAAGTAAACCTCAAACTACTACAGTAACTCTAGAGAGTCTTTAGCAATTTGGTCGAAGAAGTCTTCTGGCCAATGATCTAGTTTTCCCTTATCGTCAATTGAGATTGAAGAAACTTCAGTAACAAAAGATAGATCTTTACTCTTCTTGCTGAGAAAATGTATACGAACATCGTCCGCCTTAATTTTCTTGGATAGAACTGCCTTCCTTATTCCGTTAAGAACATGGTCACTGTGCGTCTCAACTATGATCTGAACACCACAACCTGCAGATGAAGCTATTAATTCGCCAATTTTTGATTGACCTTTAGGATGCAAGTGGGCCTCTGGATTCTCTATGAGAACAAGGTTTCCTTGATTCGAGAAGAGCATAGAAACAATTATAGGAAGAGTGTAAGTAATACCGAATCCTACATTGATTGGCGAATAGGGATCGTTGTTTCCTTCTGAAAATTGTAGTTTCGCTATACGAATATCTGGTGACAAAATTGAGTCTATTCTAATACCCGGACAAATATCGCCCATCCATGCCTCAACTTGATCCTTCAGACTCAAAGATTTTGAAGCTGGATGAGCAAGATGAGTATTAGGAATCTTTTTCCTCTCAAATATTGATAAAAAGTGGGCTGTAAACTCCCCTTGATTACCTAGTTGCTGGTTTTGCCTTACAGCATAATCAGACATCGGAAAAAATACTTTCGGGCCTATCCTGTCAGCTGGTATATGATTAAAACGGTTTCCAAAAAGACTTGTATCAGAATAAATATTATCGTCAATCACTGACTCTTCAGTAAGTTCTAAGAAATCTGCTCTAGGCTCGGAGTACACAAATTTCCATAAAGCTTTAGTTCCATTATCAGCAATAATCTCAAAAGACAAAAAATCCCCTGAAGCAGCTCTAAAGAAAATGTCATAAGCTGTTCCAAGTGAAATTGAAGAACCATTTATTTCAAGCTGTCGCTTCTCTAAAAGTCCATCTTGATAAGATTGTCTTAAAAGAAGTAAGGCTTGAATTATAGATGACTTACCTGAACTATTTACTCCTGCTAAAAGGGTCAAATGGCCGAAATCTATTTTTTGACTTTCAAAAGGTTTAAAGTTGTTCAAGCAAAGTTGGCTGATCATTTTAAGCTAATAAGAACCGAGTATATGTGTTATTAATTGTTCGATTCGTTCAAACCTGACAGAAACCTTATTTGCAGCTTGCGAAACAGCTTTGGAAAACTCAGAATCCGTGTCGATAAGTTCCGCGAAATCATCTACAACCAAATGCTTATTTTTACATAAAAAATCGAGTTCCTCATCAGAGAGTGTACTTAGGCTCACAGACCAGGTTTCAAACAAAGCTTTATTCACAGGATATTTCTTTGGTCTGACCTTAGAAATTTTTCTGAAGGCTTTATCGTTGAAGATTCTTTCTGATGCTGAGAGTGACTTTCTCAAGTCAAGTGTCAGTTCATTAAAGAGGCTAGAACTGGGTTGTAAAGCATTAAGTTTTTCCATCGTATTGTTGAGAAAAGCATCCCTTCCTATCCGTTTCGGATATTCCCTATAATCTGTTAGCTTAAAGGCTAAAAATCCTAAGGCAAACTCCCGATCGTCCATTCTCTTTATTTTGCTAGAAGGAATCTGAACAAGTTTTTTGAAAAGAGGTTCGTTGCAAAGACTTTGCAAAAAATCAGTTGCTTGACCATAATTTAAAGCATGTCTTAGCTCTTGCGGAGAAAGGGGTAAGCCACCAGTATTCACCCGCTTAAATATATTAAACTTTACTTCTGGTGGGCTTTGCTTCTCAATTAAATAACAATTTAGATTTGTCTCTTCAATTCTTCGTCGGTAACTGCGAGGTAATTTAGAGAAAGTCTTCCTATCTAGATTTTCAAAATATTCGAGTCCCTGTAGCTTTAGCTCTTCATCTAATACAAATCGCTTCAAAGCTGTAAGTCTTTGAAGACCATCAACAACGCTCCATCTATCGTCATTGCTGGCGTCTATGTAGAACGCTGGAAGTGGAATTCGTAAAATTACTGACTCAATCAACCTGCTTTGCGCAATGTCATTCCAGATACCTGCACGTCTTTGAAAACCTGGTGCCAAATTTATCTCGCCATACTTGATTCTTTTGATAATTGTTTCAATATTCATGGGTTTATGAGTAACCCTTACTGACTCGGGGTCAAAGGGAGCTTTTTCTTCTTCGTAAGTGTCGAAATCATCTTCTGAAAAGTCTTCACCAAATAAATTTTCTAATAGGCCTTCATTCCCTTCATCTAATTGCTCAAAAGTGATGATGTTTGTATATCTTCCATCCTCAAGTTGTTTGAAATACTTATTAGCTGTTGAATCTTGTCGACTTAGTCCTATGCATTTCCTTCTAATTTCTTTTCTGACCATTTCAACTTCGTTTTCTGTACCAAAGTCATAGAGTTCCTTTGCAAGAATGACCCTGGTAATTTCCGCAGGCGTCATTGGTTCTTGAGAATCTTCAAGAACCTTGAGAACTACTTTGGCAATTGTCATCTCAGTCATAAGTAGTTAGGAATAGCTAGGCAACAGCTTTTATCCCCAAAGACCATCATCTTCGAATAGTAGTTGCTGAACATTTCCATCGGGCAAAATCTCAGGCATCATAGCGTCTCCTCTGGCCTCCGTCCCATCCCATTGGTTAGGCCAGGTATTCGCCGCAATCAAATTTTCAATTCTGGCCAACTCTTCCTCATTAATCAAGATTACCTCAGGCATCCCCTGGGCTCTAGCCGCCCGGTTAACCTCCTCTTGAATCGCCAAAACTTGCGTAAGCATGGAGCGGCGGGCCTCCATGTGCAGTGGCCCCAAACGATTTCGACCAATATACTTGGTTGCCGCCTTTCTCACCTCCCCATGCTTGCGCAACCGGTACTGGGGCTTCTTCATCTCCCAATACAGAGGTCGCAGCTTCTCTAGAGGTGCCAGATAGGCCCACTTAGGTTGGGCCACTACCCGCTCTAGCGCTGCATCCTTCTGCACCAACGGACAACCAATACAGCCTGTCCGCGCATTCATCGGCTCCACTTCTCCCAGGTCATCCTGCGGGTCGTGGCCGTAGACCTCGGCAATCTCAAACGTCGGGAAGCCCAGCTCAATATCGGCCTTCACCAGCCAATCCCACACATGGCAAACCCGCCAGTGCAGCAGCGGCGCAAGAGTATCTGAGATCGCCCCCGAGGTAGTCTGCTGAAACCAACCCTGCCCGCACTCGCCTCCATCCTTCGTACAGCTCACGGCAATGCGCTGATCACGCGCTGCACTTTCGCCAATGCGCACCCCCGTCAGCATCAAAAACTTTTCGCCGTACTCTTCCCGTAGCTTTTCTAGCTCTCGCTCAATGCTCATTACTTTGAGCTTGGGGGTACACCAGCGGAAGGTGTTGCTCGGCGGCGGCACCCCACGACCCAGCATGTAGACAAAAAAGCGATGATCTAGCTCAGGCAACACTACCCGAGTGTCAAACCCTCGCTCTCGCAGAGTCTTCAAGACTCCCATCGCGGCGTTGTGCAGCGGCGGTAGCTCTTGGCGGGTATCGGCGTAGAGCACCGTGATACTCGCTGGCCGAGGCACCAGTCCCTTGTCGATCAAATCGGCAACTAATGTAACGGTGGCTGAAGAATCTTTGCCGCCCGAGAACGCGATGGCCCAATGCTTATACAAAGAACCATAGTGGCGCAACGACTCAGCCGATAACTCAATGCTGCGCTCAAGGGAGAGGCGATCGCTTTCAAATAAGCTGAGCGTTCTCATGTAGGCAAGTTGTCACAGGAGTGATGAGGTTTGGGTAGCGTCATTCTAACGGCAAAGGAGTAGCCGAACGCTAGATGCAGGACTTCTTTTTTAATCAGGTGGTCTGGGTCTAGGGAATGCCTGTTAGGGGTGCCATACAAGTGTACTTAAAATGATTCAGAGTGTAGATGCCGCACTGCAATCAGCCGCCAACCAGCCTCAAGCGGAGCTGGTAAAACACTGCCAGAGCAGTCCTATCGGCAAATGCCTACCCAATGCGTTCTATATCCACCAATCCGCCCTGCTATCCCTAGATAACGCCCTGCGGCACCAAGAACAGTGCGCTCGCAGCCTGCTGAAAAAGGAATTGCCCTTCACCCTAGTCAAATTTCACTTCGACCAACCCAAACTCTCCTACCTCTACTACCCCGAGTTTGACACCGAACCCCACCCCCTGCTCCACACCAGCACTGTTGTGGACTGGGCCACGGGCACCGTCGAAACTCGCGACTATAGCGACGCCCCCAATCCGCCGCTGCTCCACCGCAAAGAAACCTTCGTCACCGCTGACCATCCCCACTACACCCGCTTCGCCCATTTGACTCAACAGCAGGTGGCTATGGGCCTACTGGATAACTCCCGCGAGATTGGCACCCAACTCAACTGGGAGCGTCGCCTCACTCAGCAGGGCATCGAAATCCACAACCACGCTCTGGCTTGCCCAATTAAGTCTGCTCAACAGGCCAAGCCGAAGATTCAGCGGCATAAGGCGGCAATCGCTCGCGTCACTGCCTCCAAACCCGTCCGCCTCGCTGTTGAAGCGGGCCTGTTCCCTGCCGATACCACTTACTTTGACTACGGCTGCGGCCACGGGGCCGACATCGAATACATCCACCACCTGGGCCTCACCAGTTCTGGTTGGGATCCTCACTTTAAGCCCGGTATTCCCCACACCCCAGCCGATGTGGTCAACCTCGGCTACGTCATCAACGTCATCGAAGACACCGCCGAGCGGCGAGAAGCCCTAATTAACGCCTGGGGCCTGGCCCAGAAAGTGCTCATCGTCGCCGGCCAGGTGCTGATCGACGATCGCACCCGTGGGGTGGTCGCTTACGGCGACGGCATCATCACTAGTCGCAACACATTCCAGAAGTACTACGAGCAAGAAGAACTCAAAGCCTACATTGACCAAGTGCTTGGGGTCGATGCTATCCCCATCGCTCTGGGCATCTACTTCGTTTTTCGCGATGAAGCCCAGGCCGAAGCCTTTCGGGCCTCCAGGTTCCGCTCCCGCATCACAACCCCCCGTATTCGCCTCAAGGTCAGCAAGTTTGAGGAATACCGCGATCGCCTTCAACCGCTGATAGATTTCTACACCGATCGCGGTCGGCTGCCCATGGTGGAAGAACTGGGCACCGACACCCTTGCCCCCCTTTAGGAAACCTTTGGCAGCATTCGGCGGGCATTCACCGTCGTTCTACAAGCCACGGATGCGGGGGAATGGGATGCGATCGCCGACAAACGCCGCAATGATTTATTGGTGTACCTGGCCCTCAGCCACTTTGGTAACCGCCCCAAGTTCAAAGACCTCTCGCCCTCAGTGCAAGCCGATATCAAAGCCCTCTTCGGCAGCTACCAACCAGCCTGCACCGCCGCCGACCTGATGCTTATGACCCTGGGCCGTACGGAGGTAATCGAGCAGCGCTGCCGGCAAAGTCCTATTGGTCAGCAGCGCCCCAACTCTCTCTGGGTGCATGTATCGGCAATAGACCAGCTCAACCCGGTGCTGCGCGTCTACGAAGGTTGCGCCTCCCGCGCTATTGGCCGACCCGAGGAAGCCACGGTGGTGAAGTTTCACGTCCAGAAGCCGCAGATCACCTATCTAGCGTTTCCCAACTTCAACAAAGAGCCGCACCCTACCCTGAAGACCAGTATGGCCATCGGTCTTCGCGATATCCACGTTTGCTATCGCGACTATGACCTCGACAACGCACCCCTGCTCCACCAGAAAGACCAAACTCTGGTCACCGACTATCCGGGCTATGCCAAGTTTGCCAAGCTCAGCCAGCAAGAACAAAAGTGGGGCTTGCTGGACGATGTGAAGACGATTTTTGACCGCAGGGGTTGGGAGCGGTGTTTACTCGACCACGGGGCTGAGCTGCAAGGGCATAGAATCGTATGGCGCAAGGATGCCAGCGACGAGCAGAAACAGCAAGTCCAATCCAGGCTTCGGACGCAATCAACAGTGCGAGTTGTTGGCCCTGGAGATTCGAAAGTTGAGTAGTGGCGTCTCCTCCGGATGTTGCAAGGTATTGCCGTCGGGGCTGAAGGAGACCTCATAGACATTCCCCTGATGGCCCTCTAGCTCAGTTTTCTGCAGGTGTCCAGGTTGGGTTGCCGTGTCAGAATCGGACTTACTGCTGGGCAGTCCCCAGCAGCTTGGGCAGTATTGCTGTGACAAAACAGGTTGTCAACGTCCTGAGTCTGCACCAAGGCAGCCAAGGCTGTCAGGCCAAGGGCAAGCAAAAGATGCATAGCGGTAGCCAGGGTAACTCTTTGTTAGTATATTTCGACTCCTTGGTGATGCTGATGGACTCCAGATTCTTTTAGCTTGGACTGCTTTGGCTAGTTGCCTCTTGCGTAGCCAGCAGTCAATCAAATCATCCAATCTAAATTGCTTCAAAGTGCAGCTGTCACTTTTGAGCTTAATTGCCGCTAGTCCGCTTTCTTTGAAGGCTATGAGGCAACCTCCATAGCTCACTAGATTACCTCAACGCGATCTCAAAAACTTAGTGAGACAAAATTTCTACCCTTCTGGTAAAAACTCAGAAAAGTGACCTGAAGCCAAGGCTGTATAAACGTTTGAGCCCCTTCCAAAACTGATTAACTTCTTTTAAGTAGTTAGTGAATAGATATAAATTATTTGGGATATACAATCCTCAGACAATTAGGGGTAGTAAGGCTGGAGTTTATTGCCCTTGAGCAGCAAAGCTGGGTGTTGGGTCTATAAATCTTTCTAAAACCGAGTTCGGATTTTATCGAAACACCTATACTGATGTACTGATTGTCGCCCCCCTACCCTCGGATCATGTCTGCCTCAAAGCTCAACCAACTCATTGAATATCTATGCGAGACACTGGCAGTGCCGACGGAGGCGATTTCACTAGGGCTGCGGCAAGCGGACCAAGCGACCAACCTGCTGCCTATTGTGATGTGGCAGTACGGACTGATCAGCACAGCGCAGCTGAATCAAGTCTTTGACTGGATGGAAGAGGCGTAAGCCTAATTCACCTCAAAGCCACAAACCCGGCGCATAGAGCTCATTAACTTTCCACGAACAATTAGTTAAAAGAAAGCTCTGGTGGTCTGTAGCTTCAAGGTGATGGGAACCGCCAACAACGCCTCTAACAGGAGCCTGATTAGGAGATGCTCATGTTTGAACTGTTTTGGTCTCTCGGATCGCACCTAATGCTTCTAGGGTAATTTCCTGTGCTTCGGTTAAACCGGTTGCCCCTGTAATGATGCTTCCTTCGTAAGGTCGGGAAAAGCGCAGCGTTTTTAGATGAGATCCAGTCTTAAGGTGCCAAGCTTGGATGGTTTCGTCCTGACTACTGCTGAAGAAAATGGCATCACCTAAATGCTGAGTGAGTGACCAGACCCAGTGTCGATGGCCCTGAAGCATAAACGTACACTCTCCTGTTGCAGTATCCCAGGCTCGTATAGTTCTATCAGCGCTGCTACTAATCAGGTAATGACCGTCCTCGTCAAACAGCAGCGATAAAACTTGACTGGTATGGCCTTCAAGGGTTCTAATGCACTGCCCGGCTGTCACATCCCAGAGTTTAACTGTGAAATCATCTCCTCCTGTTGCTAAATAGCGACTGTCAGGACTAAACACAATTGCCCAAACGCGATTTAGATGCGCCTGTAAGGTCTGAAGACACTGACCAGTTTTAGGATTCCATAGCTTGATGGTCTGCTCATAACTACCACTCGCTAACCATTGACCGTTGGGACTGAAAGCAACGGATAAGACGGAGCTAGTATGCTCTTTGAGCGTATGCAGGCATTCACCTGTGTCAACATCCCAAAACCTCACGGTATGGTCATAGCTAGCACTGGCAATTTGGCGGCCGCTGGGGTGAAAAGCAATCGCCCAAACCCAACTGGTATGACCCTGTAAGGTCTTCAAGCACTGACCAGCCCACGAGATGCGCAACGAGATTCAATTTGTAAAGCTAGGCGTGAGGCTATGCAGGCATTCCAGCAGAAGTAGCCAGTAGAAAATGACAACGTTAGCCTTTTGAGTTGAGGC
>NZ_JACJQO010000027.1 GCF_014696715.1 Pseudanabaena sp. FACHB-2040 | reverse complement strand
AGAACCTGTGTTCTAGCTGTCGTTTTGCTCCCTTACGATCCTATTGATAGGGAACTCTCTCAAGCTGCCAAGTAATTGGCATCGCTGCTTTTGTCTAATTGTCGCCTGACAGCGTTCATCACACCACGGTCATTCACTGGGTTGAGCACGTTGCTACTCGCTTGCCCGATGCGTATGATTCCGACACCGTCCCCCAGGTCAGCGAACTCGATGAGTTAGAAATGTTGGGATCTCTTCGCACTTGAGCTCTAGGAGCATTTCGGAATCCCGGAAGGGACAGGGACAGGGAATGTTGGCTTAAACCCTTAATAGTAAAAGGCCACAAGCATTTAAGCTCATGGCCTTAGTTTATTTACTGTGCCTCTTGAGTGCGATTTCTCAAGGACGATTAGGAATGCCTAGCTAATATCCTTTTTCTAGGCAACTCGACCTTCAGCGCGACCATACTCAATGTAGTGCTCAAAGCCACTGGCAAATGCGCCAGATGAGATTGCCCCTTTAATGTCTGCATTGTTTGCTAGATAGCTGCTCTCATTAAACAGCGAACTGGCAACCCGGCCCTCTCTCTGTCCAAAGCTAATGAAGTGCTCAAACCCTGAATTTACTGCCCCTTGAACAACTGCGGCAGCAACGTCAGAGTTTTGCCGTAAATAGTAAGCCTCATTGTAGAGGCTGAGAGCGTGAGATCTGGCTTCAAACGCACCATACTCAACGTAGTGCTCAAAGCCACTAGCCACAAACCCTTTGGCTACAGCATCTTTAATGTCGCTATTTTGAGTCAGGTAGTCCTGCTGTCTGAAGAGCGCACTGGGATCGCGACCCTCCTTATGTCCATGCAGAAGAAAATGCTCTAAACCGCTACCGAGTGCCTTATCAGCTACGGCTTTAGCAATGTCCGCGTTGTTGGATAAATAGTATTTCTCATCAAAGAGAACACTGGGATTACGACCCTCTTTCCAGCCCAATGAGGAAAAGTGTTCATAGCCTGTCTCAAACGCGCCAGAGTTAATGGCGTTGGCGACATCAGGGTTTTGGCTCAGGTAATGAGTCTCATCGAAGACGTCAGCGAGGTTAATGCCGCCGACTTCAACCGGGTTTTTCTGGGCAGAGATATCGCTGCTCAGCTTTTCTAGCTTGGAGAACAAGTTGAAGTTGAAGTAATTGTCTCTAGCGGCTCCCCCTTTAATGTCCGCAAACCCTTTGATCTGAATGTTTTTGTTTAGGCCAAGGGAGCCTTGCGTGTTGGGTGCTGCCAGAGTTAGGACAGCTTGATTGCCAGCGACATCAGTAATAGTGGCTCCCGCCGCAAGAGTTAGTGCGCCTGTAGAGGCATAATCTAGGTCTAGGCTAGAGTTTTGTGCCTGAACAGTGTAGCTGAAGGTTAGAGTATTTGTACCACTGCCGCCAGTATATTTTGCGCTCCCTTCTGAGTTCACCCCATTGAGGTATTTGAGGCTGGCTTCGGATTGAACAAACTTCAAGGCTAGTTCGGGTGTCCCTGACACAAGGACGGACTCACTGAATGTAACAGCGACATCAACTTTCTCACCCGCCATATAAGTTTTATCTACCGACGGGGAGGTCACATTGGTGACAGTGGGCTTGGTCGTATCAGGAATGACCTCCCAGGAATCAAAAGCTAGACCTCCTAACCCAGGATTCCCGTTCAAGTCGGTAATAGTGTTTTGGTTCAAAAAGAGCCGATAAATACCGGTAGCTGATGTTAAGGTTTTTAACCCATTAACGGTATAGGTTTGAGCATCTACTTGAGAAATAGTGACATTGCTGTCAATCAAGTTCGTGCTGATATTCTCGCCCCGAGTCAGTTTGAGGTCAGCAGTTGTGAAAGTCGAGGCATTAATTGCTTTGTTGAATTTAACTGTAACTGAGTTAATTGATCCTGCAACTGGTGCTTTGGATACGTCAACAATATCGGCTACAAGAGAAGTTTCAGATGAAAGGCGAACATTATCAATGTGCAGGTTGGCACCAATGGCTCCTCCAAAGGTTTCATCGTAACTGCCCACCTGAGTAGTCAGGTAATAATTTCCAGCAGTAGCGGCAGTAGCACCAGTTGTCATCCAGCCAGGAGCGCCATTGAAAATGCCGTCGTATAGAGTGCCAGCTAAGGTTCCATCCTGTTTGAATAGGAACATTCTGACATAGGTATCATCCTCAATCTCAAATGGCCTGAAATCGAGGCTGATGGTCTCTCCTGCAGCGAGCGAGAAGACGGAACTTTGAAGTGTTTTACCAAGACCTACTCCTCCTTTTGGGACGCTGCCATCAACGGTTAAGAGGGCTGACAACAGGCCACTTGTAGCGGTTAAAAGAGGTGTAGAGGCAGAAGAATTTAAATTGGGGTTCCCGTCAATAACAGTCCATCCAGTTAGACCTTGCTCAAAGCTAGGGTTGGTCAGTTGTGCGCTAGTCATATGTTTTTTGGAAGATTAGGAACAGCCGTAGATTAAGGGAACTCGATTTAAGGATTTTAGGCAGTCAGTTTGCCTTGGAATGCTAGCCTCTTCTGTTATTCCCATTTTTTTCTGCTAAGTAACAGCTATTTTCTTGTGGCTACTTGTGACTAATAGAACAATGATTGGTTAATGCTTTTGGGCCTGCGAGATTCCTAGAAAGACTGAAAAAAGGGTTTTGAGAGGGTCAATCTTCCGTACCGCAGTATCTGTAGACATAGTTAGGAGAATAGAAATAATTAACATGAGAATGAGTCGGCAAACCTTGATAGTCGCCGATCAAACTTATGTAAATCTGAACTTAAAGTTAAACCAGTGTTGTCACCCCAGTTCACTTAGCTAAAGCTATGAAGCCTCGCGATAGGCTTTCTTTAACACTTAAAGCAGGTAGAGAATTTCAAAACTTAGGCCCCTCTCGTTGCTTTAATAAAACCTTAAAGTAAAACTTTGGGTAATGACTTGAAATGAATATTAGAGTGACAGTTCATTTTTCAATAATCATAGTATTTCACATGGCTTAAATCCCCTATGAAGGAATTACGGATTTCAAACATCTTTCCCTATCGAATTCAGTATTTTCTCGGAGGCAGCAAGACTACAGCGTTTGGTGTACAACGGGTTCGGGTCTCGCTGAAATGAGTGGGTGGCCTGTACACAGTACGGATCGAGTGGAGCAGCTGCGCTTTGTACCTGCTGCTATAACTTACCAATGCCCATAGCGGATGCTGAGGTGACAAAACTTTGAACTGTCACTGACTGCTGCATCTTTATAGTTTTGTCCAAAAAACCATGCAGAAGCATGGAAATGAGGTTTTGAATCCGAATTTTGCTTTGTTCTGTGATCTTAGTCGTTGACTACAACTGCTCTAACCCTTAGGAATATATTGGGACACGACTGATCTGTAATTTTCAATGGACTGGGTTGGTCCACTTATAGGGGTATGGATTTAGATGCTAGTATTCAGGTCGCAATTGATACTTCTCCCATTGGCGCAACTGCTGTTGACGCTGAAGGTTGTATTCGTTACTGCAATGAGCCCTTTGCTAGAGCGCTGGGTTACTCACGAGGGGCTATTGAGAATAAATTGACGTACCAGGAGTTGACCTACCCAGAAGATCTCGAAGCTGATACTTTGCAACACCAGCTTTTAGTCGAAGGCAAGATCCACCATTATGAGATGGAAAAACGGTACTTCAAGTCAAATGGCGATATTCTCTGGGCACAGTTGAGCGTAGGGCGCGTTGCCAACTACTCCCTGTCCTATATTGTCGATATCACTGCCGATAAGGAGGCGTCTATAGTAGCCACCTTTGGTGATGAGCTGGTAGAAGCAATTCGTCACCGGGACTTTGTGCTGTGGTTTCAACCGATTATTCACCTTCAAACAGGTGAAATTACAGCACAAGAGGCTTTGATTAGATGGACTCATAAGGACGGGCTTCGTTTCCCAAACTTCTTCCTGCCCTTTGCTCGTCACCTAAATCTAGAGACTCGAATTTGTAGAATTGTTATGGAGTTAGCTTGTGAGCAGCTTGCACGTTGGGAAAAGGAAAAGAGCACTAGCCGATGGGCTCTTAGCATCAACCTGGAGCCAACCACCCTACAGCAACCGGCATTTGAAGAAATCTTGGAGTTGAGCATTAACAGGCATCAAGTGAAGTCCAGACAGCTATGGATAGAAATTGTCGAAGCTCAGAGTCTAGATTTAGCAGAAGTATCAGCAAAGCTCAATCGCTTGGCATCGACCCACACTATTGCTATCGATGATTTTGGGGCTGGCTATAGCAGTTTACATGCTGTTGCCCGCTACCCTGTGCGGATCCTTAAGTTAGATCGCACATTGGTATCTGGAGTTGACCGAGACAAGACACTTCAGACGGTGTAAGCAGCGCCGTTGTTATGGGGCATGGTTTAGGGTTAGAGGTAGTTGCTGAAGGTATAGAGACAGCAGCGGAGCTTGACTGGCTGACTGCTCATGATTGCGACTATGGGCAGGGCTACTTTCTCAGCATGCCTGCACCTGCGTAGGTGCAAAGTTGCTTGGGTTACGAGACCAGGCAAAGGGAAGTGAAGTTACACAAATCGACAGGCTGATAGAGACCTTTATCACTAAAGCCCCAGCAAATATAGTGCAGCAGATCATGAAAGCGCTTTAAGCCCAGCCAAGAATTTGCTGCGAGTCCCGAAAATATGACAAATAGCTTTGGAGTAGCGATCATAGGAAACGCATTTACAGAAAATAGTTTGCTGCTTCAAGAGAGTTTAGGCAATTTAACGATAAAACTTGTCCCCCTACCCTTTGCACTTTCAACTTCAATCGTTCCTTGATGTGCCTCAACAATACTCTTTGCTAAAAATAATCCTAAACCCCAGCCTGTTTGCTCTTCGGCAGAGACCATGCGACAAAATTGTTGAAACAGGATAGATTGAGTGTCTGGGGCAATTGGATTACCTTCATTATGAACAGTGAGGCTGATCTGAGATTCAGCTTGCTGCAGCGTGAATGTAATCGGCGTGCCAGAAGCGCCATACTTCACAGCGTTAATTGCTAAGTTTTCAATTACCCGCATTATCTCTTTACGGCTACACATGCTCCTAACATCTGTCTGAGAGACTACAACAAACCGATTTTCATCTCCATAAGCAAAGCTCAAATCCTCCACTACGTCTCGAACGAGGCTGTCTAAACTGCATTCTTCAAATTCAAGCTTTAAACTTTGCCCCGCCCGCAGCCGACTAGCATCCAGCAGATTCTGAATCATCGAATCCAACCGTTCGATCGCACCTAGCATTTTTGTCGCGATACTCACATGGGTGTCACCTTGTTCAAGCCGCCGCAGGGTCAGCTGAGTTCCCATTTTTATGACATTGATTGGCCCTCTTAGATCGTGAGTCAGCGTCACCATAAATAGCTCTTGAATATCTTGTAGAGTTTGAGAAAATTGAGTTGCTGCATCGTTCACAGCTTGCTCAATGGAGCCAATAATAATGTCTCGTTCTCTCACTTCTAGAGGCGTTTCCTCTTCCAAGATCTGAAAGATGACTTGACGAAGAATGTGGTATTCAAAAATAAGTTGAGTCATGGAGTAGTCGGCAAAACCTGCTCGCTCATGACCATGCAGTTTGCCAATTCGAGTGCTTTCTACCTGATCATCCCTTATTCTGGCAGGTGTCCTTTCAATATTGGTTGACAGTTCATCCGCCAATTGAGTTAGATATTGAGGTAGCGAATTTTGCAAGATAAGAGAGTCTTGATGAATTGCCGCACTGACTTCAGCACGTGCCCGTTCTTCCCACATCTGCATGATTCTTTCGACATTCTGCTCAAGACGTTCAGAAGCTGAATTCAACATTGTTTTGATTTTCTGCATGGCTGCAGGTAACAACAATTCCTAGAACATGCCTTTGGGCGAGCTCTCTCGCGTTGCTCAATTAGTGAACTTAGAGTAGGTTGAATAGTAGTTCAATCAGTACAGTGTAACCCGATCGAGGATTACAGGCTCTGCTAGAGTAATGAAAAGCGTGCCCTCTTTAAAGGAAGGGATAAATGGGGAAATAAACTCCTAGGCTGCTAACTAAAGAAACTGGTAGATAAACACTTAATGCCTTCTGAATTAAGAAAGCTGTTAGCCGAGCGTACTCAAACGGTAAAGCGCATTGGAGACTTGCTTTGCCATATTCAAGACCTGGTTGACTTGTTGATCTCGGAATTGCATAACCTGGAGTCCCATACACGACCCCCCGTTGATCCGCCTGTAGATAGCCAGGAGGATTCGGATTAGAGGAATTTGAAGTGGATTGCGATCTCATTTTCTGCAAAAGCAAACCCCACCAGCAGCGCCAGTGGGGAGAATTCAGGGTTGGAGTGCTTAGAGCAGCAGGTGCGACTGCATCTTTTTGTGCCAATGCTGTAGCCTGGTACAAAAAGATGCAATCGCATAGCTAGTTTTTGGGTAGCGATCGGAGTCTCGTTTCAACTGATTAGGAGTCTAGCCAAGTTGAGTAAACTCAAAGACATCATGGCTGCCGCCTCGCAGCACAGAGTCAGTGTGTTTGCCCTGCAGGCGTTTGCCTGTCAACGCCTCAAGCGCTCCCCCAACCGCACCAAGGGTGAACGTACACTTGCGTGTCGATCCCATAGGTTCGCCAGCAGAACAGACCGTCTCACGTGTGTAAGCCTTAATCACATCGCCTTCTTGCTCAATCTTCTCAAGCACCAGCAGCCGAGTGCCATCGGGTCCAAGTGCCTGAGCTAGCTTTTGAGCCGCCTCGGAGAGAGGAACTGCTGAGTTGCTTAGTCCTAACTCAGCTGCTAATTTCTTGCCACGAGCCCGACCAGCCGCAATCAGTGAGATAGCTGTGGCTTTTTCGCCCAGCGCCTCTTCCATTCCGGCAATGATTGACTTCAAACAGACAACACTGCTGAAATCGCCGAGAGTTTCGCGCATTGCAGTAGACATGGGTGGCTCCTTCTTGTGGGTCAAATGACTTAAGTATTTAATTCAAAAGTGACAAAATCAGATCAAGCAACAAGCGGTTGAATTTCCGAGACGATTAGAAAGGCATTTCACACAAAGTAGTGAAGCTCCCGGTAACTGGGGGAACTTTGATTGGTAGCAGTTAGTTTTGTGTTGAAGGCTCCAAAATGGCGAGGCTACATCTTGGGGCTTATCAGGGTGGTATACCTGCTTAGGGTACCCAGGGTGGGAAGTGCGATCGCGATTGCCCTGAGCTAACGTGCAGTGCTGCTCTGTCACGGGCTTTCATACCCTCATGAACCCATTTCACCTGGCAGCTCCGTAGTAGGCTCCTCTTCCAAGCACTGGGGACTATACAGTCTCGTATAAGTGTCGTCATCCCAAAGATCAAAGCACCACACCCCGCCGCCTTGATAAACCCGGTACTGGTGCAGCCCCTCAACTCCGATCACAAAGGCTGCCATCATCAGCACTGAGCCACCGATTACAATCTTGAGAACTTCCCTGCCCCTGAACTGCTGGCGCACTACTTCACCCTGATCTCGGCTTCTCTAAAGTGCCCGCTGCTGGCCTAGAAATATGGGAACAGAGAGAATTACAACCGAACAGACCCATATTCAGGGTATATCTCTTGTGAAGTGATTTTCTTTATCTAGGGCCACTTGAACATGGAGCATCTAAAACAAGCAGAGGAAGCCGCTAGGGTTCTCTCACTGCATCGCTACCAGGATTGCCTCAATTGGATATATCATTCTTGAAACTGTTGCCCTGTAAGGCTTTGAGAGGCCGACTAGAACGCTTGCCCTAGTTTTTGCCCTAATTGCTTCTACCCCCTTACGTCCCGCTTTTCGGGAGACACAGCTAGGGCCTGAGCGCAGCGTTCTACATGCCACTGCCAGCGGGGTTTACCAGAACCGGGAATGCTAGTGTCACGGTAGTGGTGGCCCGCCTTGAAGAGCCCGCTTCGTCTCAGGTGCCGCAGTTGTTCTGCAGAGATGCCCAGAAGTGTAGCAGCAGCTTCAGTCATCTGCCAATGGGTGGCAGGCGCTAAGTGGTCTCGAATGCAGATAGAGTCTTTGACCAGCTTCAACTGGTCATCCCTTTGAATCGTTAATTGAGAATCAGTTTCTGGGGAAGTGTCTAGGTAGATCGTGTAATGCCAGTGCTCATCGGCTTGAAAGCTCATGCCGACGATGCGGCCTGAACAGTAGAGGCGGTGTCCAGCCTCATCCCGTTGGCTCCACTTGACGCGCTCTCCAAAGTGGAAGGAAGGCTCGGTGAACTCCTGTCGTTTTGGCACAGCAATAAACCACGCTTGGTCCTGCTCTAGAGCAGGTGCTTTCGTGTTAGGCATCTTCAGTTTCCTTAAAGCTTGAAAAGGTTTTTACTGCGGCTGTTCGTGTCGCTTAGCCGCTTCGTGTCGCTTAGTCGTAGTGAAACGTGCTTGGTGCAATCAGACCTGCGTAGACCTGATTGCAAGCAAGGCCCCAGAGATGTCCAGTTGGAGGCTGGGGCCTTGGTAGGGTTAGTCCCGGGTTAAGCCGTCACGAGCTCATTTGAGAGGGCACTGCACCAGCTCAAATGAACCGCCGTGTAGGGGCAACCCTCCTGGGAGGGCTGGTAGCTGTCATAGCGCTCTATTTGCCAGGGCCGCATCCTCGGCATCAGCTTGCTTCCGTCCCCAGTGGCCTCTGCTGCAAAAAGCTGCTGCCCCAGTGCAGGAGGTTGGTTCAAGCAGTTAAAGCCAATGCCCAGCTCTGGCAGACCAATGTCTTCGAGGTGAACATAGATGTTCTCCTGCGGCACCAGATGCCGGTAGCGCCAGCAGTCCCAGTCGGCCTGCTCGCTGCTGCCCTCGGGCAGAGCGATGAGCGCCAGATGCACAGCTGCGATCGCAACCTCCGTCTCTGGCCTAAAAGGATGCACCTGAACCACCTGCCAGCGGCGCTGGTGGCCCATCCCGACCGCCTGCCCGAGCTGAGGTGGGGCCTCTGCCCAAGCAAGGCGAATCGGGAATTCATTGAGCTCTCGCTGTTGTTCCTGACAGTACTGAAAGAGCGTTAGCTGCATGGAAAGCCTCCTAGTTAGGGATAATCGTACTCATTCGCGGGGAAGCGGTCGTCTTCAAATGGTGTAGCCGCAGGATCCGCGTCCTCCCCGTCAAAGACACACATCCATTCGAGAACATGGCCGCCCGTGCTGGCCCCATTGCGCTCGACTGCGACCAGATGCACCCGCCGCCCTTCGCGCAGAAAGCGCTCCAGCAGTGAGTAGCAGCCATCAGCCGTGACAGCGCCATGGATTTCGTACTGGCTGGGGTCGTACTGGCTAGAGAGCAGCACCGGCGGAGCCAGCGGTGTGGCTGGCACTGCAGGAGCCCGAGGAGCTGCAAAGCTGCCGCCTGAAGGCAGGCCTATCGGTACCGGTCTAAGTTCACTTGGTTCACAGCCAGCTAGAGCGAGCGCCACGAGAGCAGTAGGGAGAGCAAGACACCGCTTCATAGCTCACCTCCAGCTACCGGTGGGTTTTCAAAGCCGTAGCCAGTAGCGGTGCGGTCCCTGTAGTAGACCACGACCCAAGCGGGCGTGCCCGTGCCCTTGATCTGGTAGTAGTCAGCAGTAGCACTGCGGTAGTAGGGAAAGCCAAAAGTGCCGACCATATCCCCGTACTGCTGGGGCCAAGCTAAGCCCTTGAGAACGGACAGCTGTGCCGCAGTCATGCTGCCCTCGCTGCCGTAGGGTCTGAGCGGTTCAGGCTGGCCTGCCTGGGCGCTGCTGCCCGCGATAGAAGAACAGCTAGCCAGAGTAAGGGCCATCAGGGCATAGGCCAAGGCCAAGTGTTTGAGCCGGGGTTTGCATCCCGGTGAAAGCACAAATTGCGTCATGATTGAGAGACTCCTATCGAGTTCAGAAGGTGGGAGTGTGGCCCCTGGAAACGCTTTGGTCGGTGGATACAGGGGCTTTCAAAGATTGCAGAGAGAACAGGCTGAGGAGCCCGAGGGCAGTAAGAGCGAGCGCGATGCCTAGCCCTGCCCCGGTGCAGCAGACTTTCCCAGGGCGTTGGTTTCCTCCGCGAGGACTTGGAGGTCGTCGAGTTCAGCATTTTGGATACTGGCTAGCAGGTCAGTTTTGATGCGGTACTCATCAGCGCGGCGGCGGAACTGCTCGATGCGCTTCTGGCTCTGGCGCTTGAGCTGCCTGACCTGCAGGAGCTCCTGCTCTTGGTGAGCTTCGGCTTGACCCATGCCCTCCTCAAGCTGGTCGAGAAAGCCAGTGAGGCTGGTGATGAACTCCTGGGGATTCGCTAGGGCCTGACGGATACGGTCGGTGCGGAACTGCTCTAGGTTGCTGTGCTGTGAGCCGATCTTGAGAATTAGAGCAGCGGCATGGTTGCCTGTTTCTATCGTGACTTCGGGCACTTGGACGGTTTTGAACTCGCCGAGGAGTGCTCGTTGCGCTTCAGCATTGAGGCCATTGGCTGTATCGAAGCCAAGTTCTAGGGCCTTGCGGCGAACGCTAGTTTTAGGCAAACGGTTTGCTTTGCAGAACGCATGAAGGCTTTTCATAGGTTGGATCCTTGTTGGTACAGCGTTGAAACGCATTTGGAACGGATGGCACGAGCCAGATAAGGCCAAGTTTGTGCACACTGCGTTCCTAAAGATGCATAATAGCATTTAGCAAGAATCTAAAAAGAGTCTTTTAATATTCTAAAAAGAGTCTAGAGTATTAGAGGCTTCTGAAAAGCTTCTATCGAGTAGTATTGAGGCGTATGACCAATGACCAAAAGCATGCCTAAGCGGATCACAATCACGCTGCCCAACCCGGTTTATGACAGGTTGACCGCCTTATCAGAAATAAGGGATAAGCCTCCTGCGACATTGGCAGCTGAGGCGGTAGAAAAATTGGTAGAGCAGGCAAAAGAAAGCGGTGAGCTTCCTGTAGAACCTGCCAAGACGGACAAGTAAAGGTGCGATCGCTGCTATGAGCAACACCAACACCGAAATTAACCAAGCTTTAGCGGTAATCGAAGAATGGATAACCAAGCTAGAGAAGAGCCGCCTGTCTGAGGTGTGTCGGGTTGAGGGGCGAGACTTCTTTCAATTCATGGAGTCTCGTGGGGTTGCTAGAGCCTTCATGGCAAAGCTCATCATTCAGGTCACTGGGCAGAGTCCAGCCACCCTCTACAGGGTGGAAGATGCCGAACTGCTAAAAGATGCCATCTTTAGGTACGCCGGTTCAGTAGTAACTACTCAGATAGAAGAGAAGCACGGCATCTCAGGTACAGCCCGCAGAAATGTGAAGCATTTCTGGGTGGATGAGGAGGAGTAAGTCATGAGCCCCCTAGCCTTACAGTACGTAGAAGCGTTCGATGCCAACTGCCTGCTAGATGCCGAGAGTTGGTTCCAGGAAGACACTCCCCAAGAGCAGCTAGACCTGCTCAATAATTTGGTCGTGTCTGAAGACGTGGCTAGAAAGATGCTGCTAGAGGGCGAAACTTGCTGGCACCACCTGGGCTGGTGGAGTGATGTGCTGCGGGTGCTAGAAGACTGGGCTCAAAAAGGAAAGCTCATCAAGGTACGGCTGATAGCCCAGTGGTTGCTCTCTACGCTTCCCGCTGCCACTTCCAACCCAGATGCTGCTAGTGTGCTGCAAAAGCTGTCTGACGGGCAATTCTGTGAAGTCTTTTCCCCGCTATCGTGTATCTGGCCTGCCAAACCCCAGTTCTACCTCAAGCATCTCCAGTGGAGCATGTTCGAGGATGCTGAGTTTGCTGCGATGGATCAGGCAGCCGAAATCCGTACTGCCATTTTGAGGAAGTGGAGAGTGGTGGAGCCATGACCATTGCACCGGGAAACGCTTGCACTAGCCAAAGCTGAACCTGTATCTTCAGAGGCATCCCACAGATCTTATAAAGCGCTGATGGTTGAGATCTCGGGAGATCGATCTAAAATTCACTGAACACAGCAAAGGAGGTGATGTCGATGTGAAGTGTCCTAAGAATGTCAAAAACCCTCACTGCGGGAAACAGCAAGGGTTTTAACTGACATCGTAATCATCTGAGATAGCCGGGAACCTAACTAGATGCTTTAGCCGGCGTGACAGTTAGGTCGCCCATAGGGTTGTGCGTCTATATTACCAGCGATGCCAAAAAAGTTGCAATATTTTGCCCATCGCTGAACCCTAATATTTTTGCGCATAGCTCTCTATCTCTCTCCACATAAGCGATAGAGGGCTTTTTGCTGCTCTCTATCTCATCCCTTTTCTGGAGATAGAGCCCCAATGACATACCCCAAACCAGTCCTGGGAGGCGTGCAATGATCGCCTCCAGGACACCAGAACCCCTACCAGGCGATCCCAACGGAAAGCGCCTCTGCGAAATCTTTGGTCGCTACCTGTGGAATCCCATCACGGCTCCCTTGCCGGATGACGCCACTGCTAAACCCCAGTGGCAGACCATCACCAAACACCCCTTGCGCCCCCGTGTCCTCTGGCAGCTATGGCAAGACGCCAACACCCTAGTCGGCGTCCGCTTCACCCACGAGACCCTCTACGCCCTGCTCGATATCGATGCCGGAAGTGTTTACTGTAATGCCGAATCGGTCGCCCAAATTCGAGCGGCTCTAGAGACCATCGGCATCACCCGCACCCTTCTGCTTCGCTCCAGCTGGAGCGGTGGTCTGCACCTCTACATCCCCCTGCCCGAGACCATCAGCACCTTCAACCTGGCTGTCACCCTCAAGGAATGCCTCAAATCCCAGGGCTTCATTCTCAAAGAAGGTCAGCTCGAAACCTTCCCTAATGCCAAAGCCTACGGAGTCACGGCCTTCATTGAGTACCAGGCCCACCGATTGCCTCTCCAGCCCAGCAGTGGCTCCTGCCTCCTCGACGACGATCTCAACCCCATCGGCAATAGTCTGAGCCGTTTTTGGTGGATGTGGGAGGGTGCTGCCGCCAACCAGGACATTGATAGCCTAGGCCCAGCCCTCGAGGTAGGCCGCAACAACCACCGCAAGCACCCTAAACGACGCAGCCATCCTGTCGAAGACTGGCGCAGCGACCTAGAAACCGAAATCACCGAAGGCTGGACTGGCTACGGCCAGACCAACCACCTACTCAAGACCATCGCCTGCTATGGCATTGTCTTCGAGCAACTCCAAGGCCAGGCGCTTGAAGAATACACCCTGCGCATCGCTACGGGTCGTCCCGGCTACGAAGAGTACTGTCGCCACCAAGCTGATATTGAGCGCCGGGTCAAAGCTTGGGCTAGAGCTGCGGAGAACTACTACTGGCCGATGGGCAGCCAGCCTAAGCGCACCACCGATCTACACCACAACAATATCGTCCCCTTTAACCAGCGGCTTTCCAGAGACGCCCAAGAGCGTATTGAGCAGGCCGTAAAGACCTTGATGCAGCAGAATGCCCTGCCCACTGGAGTAACCGCTCGCGCCGAGGCCATCACGAGTCAATTCAGCATCAGCAAAAAAACGCTCTACAAATACCTTTCACTTTGGCATCCAGAGCACCAGCTCAAGGAAGAGAGTAAACGCCCAGAACCAGCAAGCGTTTCAGCCGTTGCAGCAACGCTAGAACCGGAACCACCAGATCCTGAAAAAGCCCGAGAAATCGAGGAAGTTTACACCAAGCCAGAAATAATGAAGGGTAGAGGCCCCTTTTCTAGTGAAGTTGGTTCGGACCCTCAAACATCTACTCCGGACAGGGGGGTGCGGGGGGAAAAATTAAGTTTTCCACAGCTGATGACTCCCTCTTCTCCCTTAACCCTCTCCACTAACGTCCTCAGTGATATTCAGCAACAAGTACAAAGGTTGGGATGGACTGCTGCTCAAGTTACCAATTTTATTGCGGAACGATTTGGTGGGCGTCGGCGTAGCCAACTACAGGATGATGAGTTAATAGCGCTGCTCTATCACCTTAGAACCGCTGCTTTGGACAACCACCTCTAAACGCCGTTGTCTGAGGCAGTAATTACTGGAGAACCGCAAGGTGATTAGACTACTTGCTATAAGTCTCGTTCCGTATCTAGACCTTCTCGTTAAACTAACTCTGTGATTTGAAAGGCTTAGCCTGTGACCAACGTCATTTCCTTTTTTAACCAAGCTGGAGGGACTGGCAAGACGACTCTGGCCATGAACCTGGGTTATTCGCTAGCTCAGCGGGGGCAACGAGTCCTACTGGTGGATATGGATCCCCAGTCTTCGCTAACCGTCTTTATGGGGCTTCAGCCCCACGAGCTGGAGGAGACAATTACTCAGAGTATTTTGGATCGTGCTCCGGTCTCTATTTTGAAAGACATTCATAATATGGACCTACTGCCAAGTAATTTGACTTTAAGTGCAGCAGATGTGAGGTTAGCGACTGCGATCGCAAAAGAAACCCGCTTAAAAAAGGCACTAGCCCCTGTTGCGCCAGAGTACGACTTCATCCTGGTTGACTGTCCGCCGACACTGGGGGTCCTGAGTATTTTGTCTCTAGTGGCATCTACTCATATTCTGATTCCCATGCAAACCCAGTTCAAGAGCTTTGTTGGCCTCGATTTGCTCTTAGGCACCATTAGTGAATTACAGCAGGAAGGAGTGGCTTCCGACTTAAAGATTGCCGGAGTCATTCCCAACCTGCATGATCGCACCTCTCAAAGCCGAGAGATTCTAGAAGCTGTGATCGAACAGTTTAGTGGCGTCGCTCCAGTGTTCCCGCCTATTCCTAGGGCAGTTGCTTTTGCCGACGCCTCTATGCAGTATTTGCCTCTGGCGGCCTATGATCCCAAACATTCTGCTGTAGAGATCCTAAATGTGATCAGTGAGAACTTGGAGACCTTATAGTGCCCTCTCGAAAGAACATTCAAAAGCCTCAGCTTCGCAACGTAGCAGCGATTCTCAACCGGGAAGAAGTGCCAGCTGGTCATGGTCAAACAGCGTCTATTGAGATGATTCGCTTGCCAGCCAAGCAGCCACGGCGCTACTTTGGCCCTGAGAAGTTAGCTCAGCTTGTCCAGTCTGTTAAAGAGCATGGCATCCTGGAACCTCTCCTGGTGCGTCCTGCAGCTGACAATGAGTACGAACTGGTTGCTGGGGAGCGTCGGCTACGAGCAGCCCGAGAAGCAGGACTAGAAGAAGTTCCGATTATTGTCCGCGAGTTTGACGATCAGCAAGCGCTGCAGGTTGCCCTGATTGAGAACCTCCAGCGCGAAGACCTAAATCCGGTTGAGGAAACCGAAGCTGTGGTGGATTTGTTGGCGCTGACATTAGGAGCCGATAGAGACACTGTCACTGCGCTGTTCTACCACGCTCACAACGCTAAACATCGTGGGCAGGATTTGAGACAAAACGTTTTGTCTCAAATCGAAATGGTTGAAGAAATTTTGGACGGTATCGGTCGATTTACCATTGACAGCTTTCGTTCCAGCCGCTTGCCATTGTTGAAACTGCCAGAAGATATACTGGATGTGCTTCGCCGAGGCGACTTGGAATATACCAAGGCTCAAGCGATCTCACGGGTCAAGAATGAGCAGCAACGAGCTGATCTACTGGGCTTAGCCGTCAGCGAGAATCTTGCACTTACTGAAATCAAGGCCAGGGTGAAAGCGCTGAAAGTTGAGTCTGAACCAATGCCAGACCCGACAGTGATTGACCGATTAAACGGAATCAGTAAGCAACTTAAGAAGAGCAAAGCCTGGGAAAACCCCAAGAAGAAGGAACGGATTACCAAGCTACTGATCGAACTGGAGAAGTTAGCTACAGAGAAATAACTTTTTTCTTATAGCCATCCTGACCTGATGTCTAAATAGGCAACCCTATTAGATTCAAACCCAGAAACATGGCAGCTGGAGAAGGGCTGGTGGAATATTCTATGCCTGCTTACTTGATCAAAACACTTTTAGGGATGGGTTTTAGCTCGTCGTTCGAGCAACAGGCGCACTGGAAAAGGTGTCTCAATGGAGATTATCTGCTATGACCATGAAGAGGAGTGAGACGGTTATCCACCATGGCAAATAACATGTTTAAGTCACGACTATGTCATGACTGAATAGGGTGAGCGCTATTCCTGCGTTTCCTCTAGCTCAAGGACTGCGGCCTCCATCTCCATTTCTAGCTGCTCAGCTGTTGGCAGGCTATCTTTTAGTGCTGGAGGAAGATCCTCTCTCAGCATGTAAGTCGCTACCCCAATTGGGTTCTGTACAGAACCCAAAGCAAACTCGACAACAGTACGCCGTTTTGATCGGCACAGGATGATGCCAATTGTAGGATTATCAAGATCTTTGCGCAGAAACCTGTTAACAGCTTCAACGTAGAAATTCATCTTGCCGGAGTACTCTGGCTCAAACTCGCCCATCTTCAGGTCGATCACTACGTAGCAGTGGAGCTGTGTGTGGTAGAACAGCAAATCTACCCGATATTCTTTGTCGTCCACCACAATGGGATATTGGCTGCCTAGGAAGGCAAACCCAATGCCCAGTTCCATTAGAAAGTCACGGATGTGCAGCAGCAGCCCACGCTCCAAGTCTCGCTCCTGCGATGCTGCCTGCAGGGACAAAAAATCAAAATTGTAAGGATCTTTCAGCAGTTGTTGGCTCAAGTCTGATTGTTCTGATGGCAGGGTACGCTCGAAATTAGTGATGGCACCACCCTGGCGCTTAAACAGTTTTGTTTCAATCTGCATTACTAGGATGTCTCTACTCCACCCATTTACCAGGGTTTGTTGGGCATACCATAGGCGCTCCTGGGGGTCTTTTAGTTTCTCCAAGAGTGCAATGTTATGCCGCCAGGGTAATTGTCCAACGCCGCGTTGGACAATTACCTCATCTGGGTAAGCCTCAGCAAACGAGCGCATATACATGAGGTTGGACCGGGAAAACCCTTTCATATCTGGAAACTCCCGCTTTAAGTCCTTAGCTAACCGCTCAATAACTTTGGTTCCCCACCCTTCCTCCTGCTGCCGGATTAAAATCTCTTGACCTATCTGCCAGTACAGAAAGATAAGCTCCTGGTTAACCGCTACGACAGCTCGGACTTGCGCTGCCCGGATGCGTTTCTTTAATCCATTGAATAGGGCAGCGTAATTGCTTTCAGGAAATAGAGAGGACTGCTTAGGCATGGAGGGAATTATCTAACAAGGCTGCGGAAGAGTGAACCCTACCATGCTGCAAGGGGATACTCCTCTCATAGAACATACAGCACTGGCGGCAAAGCCTAAATATCCCTGCAGAAGTTTTGCATTTTGGCCACACCATTAGCCCCTATGGCAGCGCCGTAAGCGGTAGACCCTAAAGCAATCACTCCCAAAATTAAAGCAATCATAAGAACTTCTAGATAGCGTGGAGAAAGCAAAACCGGCAGGATCACTTAGCACTAAACCTCACCAGACAGGTTTCACCCAATGGCGCACAATAGAAGAGCACTGCTGCAAGGTGCCCGTCATGGTAGGACAACTCATCACCCAGCTACCCATAAGCTTTGACGAGTTCTTAGCGTGGTATCCAGCAGAAGGAAGCCGCTACGAACTCATTCGGGGAGAAATTGTTGAGGCGTATCCCATTGGTGCCCATGAGCTAATCGCCGCTTACCTCTGCGAAGAACTTGCTTTAGAGAGCCGACGGCTAAAGCTCCCCTACGTCGTTTCGCGCAACACCCTAGTTAAACCCCTACGAGCCTACCAGGGGGCACTGCCTGATGTCATCGTCCTAGACAAACAGACCTTGGCAGACGACCCCTACTGGTCGCGCTCATCCACCATCTCCAAGGGTGCCTCAGCCAGGCTCGTCATCGAAATCGTTAGTACCAACTGGCAGGACGACTACGCCTACAAAGTGGCTGACTACGAGCAGCTAGGCATCCCAGAATATTGGATCATCGATTATCAAGGGTTGGGCGGCGTGCGCTACATTGGCTCCCCGAAACAACCCACCATCACGGTCTACACCCTAGTAGAAGAAGAATATCAAGGCTCGCTTTACCGCCTTGGCGATACCCTCCGCTCAACCCAATTTCCAGAGCTAGTACTAACCCTAGATCAAATTATCACCGCCAGCCATTAAACGAGGCTTTGTTTTGCTGCTCTAGAGTAAACAATTGCCGCCTTACACCCCCAGTTGTCTGAGGATTGTGTATCCCAAATAATTTCATCCTCCTGACTAACTACTATTAAGTAGTTAGTGGGTTTTGGAAGGGGCTCAAACGCTTATACAGTCTAGGTTTAAGGTAAATTTTTTGAATTTTTACCAGAAGGGCAAAAATTTTATCTCACTAAGTCTTTGAACTTTTGCTAGGGTAATCTAGTGAGCCATAGAGGTCATCACATAGCCTTCAAAGAAAGCGGACTAGCGGCAATTAAGCTCAAAAGAGACAGCTGCACTTTGAAGCAATTTAGATGAGTTGATTGACTGGCTATGCAAGAGGCAACTAGCCGAAGCAGCCCAAGCTAAGAGAATCTGGAATCCACCAGCATCACTAAGGAGTCGAAATATACTAATGAAGAGTTACCCTGGCTACCGCTATGCATCTTTTGCTTGCCTTTGGCCTTAGCCTGACAGCCTTGGTTGCCTCTCCTGCCTGGGTGCAGGCCCAGGACATTGACAACCTGTTTTGTCACAGCAAGACTGCCCCAGCTGCTGGAGACTGTCCGGCATTAAGTCCACTCTTGGCACGGCAATTCAACCTGGATACCCTGCAGAGAACTCAGCTAGAGGGCCATCAGGAGGGTGTCTACTCCGTCACCTTTAGCCCCAATGGCCAACGCATCGCAACAGCCGGACAAGATGGTACCGCTCGGATTTGGAATCTGCAGGGCCAACAACTCGCACTGCTAGAGGGCCATCGGAAGAGTGTCATTCGGGTCATCTTTAGCCCCGACAGCCAGCACATCGCGACCCTCGGACTCTACGACGGGACCGCTCGGATTTGGAATCTGCAGGGCCAACAACTCGCACTGCTAGGGGGCCGTCAGGGAGAAGTCTGGTCTATGACTTTTAGCCCTGACAACCAATCCCTTGCAACAGCTGGATTCGAAGGGACCGCTCGGATTTGGAATCTGCAGGGCCAACAACTCGCACTGTTAGAGGGCCATCAGGGGATCGTCTGGTCTATCGCTTTTAGCCCTAACGGCCAATCCCTGTAATTGCTCAACTATGTTGACGGTTCTCAACTGAAGGAGGAGGATGGTAAGCTTTTGCCATGACAGACCTGCCGCCGCTAGAAGGCCTCAGCTCAGAGGAAAAAGATGCCC